>JBKBXK010000023.1:0-15511 GCA_046314095.1 Thermaurantiacus sp.
GCCGACTGACTCCGCCTGCGAGTTCTCCCGCCAGCCGCTCGATCAGAAGCGGGCTGCCGAGCGTGTCGACGCGCAGCTCGAAGCTGCCTGCCTCGACGAACACGCGATCGAAGCCGAGCATCGATCCATCGAGAAGAACGAGGCCGTCCGTTACCGATGGCCCATCGGAGAGGCGCAGCACGCGGCCCTCCTCGCCGTCCGGATTGTCTTCGCCGAGGCCGGTGGAGCGGACGATGCCGACCTGGAGCAGCTGCGCGGCCTCGAGCAGCACATCGTCTCCCGCCTGTGCCTCGCCGATGATCGCGGATTCGGTGGCCGCCACACGTACGTCGCGCCCGGCGACGAGGACGGGAGTGTCGAGCCGCGCGGCGGCGAGGTCGATGTCGCGCCCGGCATCGACCGATGCGACGCGATGGACGCCGCCCGGCTGTGGAATGGCGCCGTCCTCGCGCAGGATCACGTCGCGCTGGGCGGAGAGGGAGCCGATATCTGCGTCGGCGGTGCGGGCGATATGTATGTCGCCGGCGCTGATCAGTTCGCCTGCCTCGAAGCGCGTCGGCGCGGTGCTGCCACCACTCGGAGCGCCCGGAGCGTTGTTCAGGATGCCGCCGTCGGCCGAAAGCACGATCCCGCCGCCGTCTTCGGCGGCAAGCGTCGCGACAAGGGTGCCGGGAGCGCGGATCAGCACGGTTGAGAGGCTGCCAGCAGTCACATGCGCAAGGTGCACCCTGCCGGCGACAACGGTTCCCGCGATATTGATCGGTGCTTCGAGCTCCGTCTGCGATGCGGAGGCGGCCGGGATCACGAACTCGACCATGTCGAAATCATTGCTGGCCGTTCGGGCAAGTTGCAGCCGGTAGCCGCGGGCCGCAGCGAAGAGGGCGGTTCCGGCTGCACTCACGGTCGCGCTTCCGGGAACCGAGATATCGTCCGCAATCAGCGCCACGAAGCCGGTGGAGGCCTGCAGGCTGGCTCCGCCGGACAGATCGATGAAGCTGCCCTGGAACGGCGCCACCAGCGATTCGATGGTGAGTGTGCCGTCGTTCAGCAGCTGTTGCCGGAGATCCACGGACTCCAGCGCGGCGGGCAGCGAACCGGACAGGAGGATGCCGCCGCCGCTGATGCCGGCCCCTTCGCCGAGGAGGATGCCGCCGCGGGTGAAGAACCAGAGATTGCCGCCGAGTGCATCCGTGCCCAGCGCACCGAGCCGGGCCTCGACGTTCCCGAAGATGTTGAAACCGGCGTCTGCGCGCAAGAGGGCCACGCCGCCCGGGCCGGGATTCTGGAAGTTGAACCGGAGCGTTGCGCCGGAATCGAGGAAGAATCCCTGCCCGTGATCGAAATAGGTGCGCGGCGCGTTCAGCGTGACCACCCGCGTGTTGCCGATGTCGGTCGTCTGCGGCAGCGCGCCGCCAACCGTCACGTCGACATCGGTGACAAACGGGAACTGCGCCGCGACCGGCGCAGCAAGGAGGCTTGCGGCAAGCGCGGTGCCGAGCAGCAGGCGGGTCCGGATCATCGCTTGCCTCCCATCTCAGAAGCCGATGCTGGCGTTGAGCAGCAGCCGGTCAGGCGGGCGCGGATTGCCGAGCGGGCGGTCGAAGGGGCGCGCCCATGCGAGATCGACTGCGAGCCGGCCCGGAAGCTGCACGATCACGCCCGCGCCCGCCGAGGTGACGGTTTCCGTGAAGCCGCCCTGGTCGCGGTTGCTGACATGGCCGACGTCGAAGAAGCCGTAAGGGGACACCGCGACCCGGTGTGCCACCGGGAACGGGCCGAACCGCGCATCGAACGCGCCGACGATGCCCTCGTCGCCTGCAACGGTTGCCGGATCATAGCCGCGCCCGATGGTGAGATTGCCGACGGTCAGCTCCTCATAAGCAAGGAGCGGCTTGGAGGCGAGCTGGGCGGCACCCCGCGCGGACAGGGTGATGCGGTCGCCCACCGGCAGCACCGCGCTCGCGCCGAAGCGGGCGACGAACGCGTCTGCCCGGCCGTCGAGCCTGGACAGGAACGGATCGCCCCGGTCGCTTGCGCCGAGGCCGCGAACCCCTTGGCGCAGCTGCATGTCGCCGCCGACCTGGCCGAGCCGGTTGCCGCTGCGGAACCGGTGCACCGCCACGGC
The DNA here is from genome assembly GCA_046314095.1 of Thermaurantiacus sp. Taxonomy (GTDB): domain Bacteria; phylum Pseudomonadota; class Alphaproteobacteria; order Sphingomonadales; family Sphingomonadaceae; genus Thermaurantiacus. The sequence continues at coordinate 2,126 of JBKBXK010000023.1, forward strand.
GCGCGCGAACAATACCCGCAGCTGGTCTTCGACGATGAGACCGAAGCCCGGCCCCTGGGTGCGCTGGCTCACGATGTCGAACCCGCCGGAAAGCTCGACCTCCGTGGACCGCCGCTTCACCAGCGGCCAGGCGAGCTCGAGGTTTCCAACGACGGAAGTGGAGCGAAGGTTGAGCGGCTCCAGAACGTCGCCCGGGCGCGATTCGCCATAGGAGAGGCCGCCGGACAGGCGCAGCCCGTTTCCGCCGAGGCGCAGAACCTCGCGCGCCTGGACCACGAACTGCTCATTGTCGGGGATGGTGCGATAGACGACGAGGGTGGTCTGTTCGCCGAGCGCGGTCATGCTGTTGAAGTCGGCCCGCGCCAGCGCTGCCCAGCGGCCGGTCTGCCGGCTCTGCAGGTTCTGCAGGTTGACCAGCGCCTGCACGGGATCCCGTTCCACCAGCAGCTCGATGTCGATGGCGCCGCGCCGACCGGATGCGCCGGGACGGATCACGGTGCGCAGGCGCACGCCGGGAAGCTCGGAGGCAAGGAGCAGCGCCCGCTGCGCCTTCCTCAGATCGAAGGGGTTCATGCCCCGGATCTGCGCGGCGTAGCGATCAACCTTGTGCGTGACCGGCCCGGCGATCCCGATGACGCGCACGGTTTCCACCCGCGCCTCGATCACCTCGAGCTGCACGCGGCCATCGGCGATCCGCTGTTCAGGGATTTCGACCCGCGCCAGCCGGCCGCGATCGAACAGGGTGGCAGCGATCCGGTCGCGAATGGTGCAGAGCGTTTCGAGCGACACGTCGCGTCCGCGGAACTCCGCCCAGGTCCGTTCCAGCGCTGCTGCCAAAGCGGCCTCGCCACGTGCTCCGGCTTCGGCGCGCCGGCCGGCGATCTCCACCGAATCCAGCCGGAACTGGAGGTCTGAGCCGGCAAAGGGGCAGGGTGCGGCGACCGGCGGCGCGAACAGGTCTGCGCGATCGACCCTGTCTTCCGTGCGGGTCGCGGGATCGAGCTCCTCGCGGGTTGGCAGGGTGCCGGGCGGAACGATTGGCTGCCCCAGAGCCGGCACGCACCACGCTGCTGCCAGCAGCAAGGGCTGCCACAGCAAAGCGCGGCTTCGACCCCCGGCTAGCTCACGGCCCATCCCAGTCCCCCGCAGCGTTTCCCGTTCGAACCGCCCGAGGTGACCGGGGCCTGGTTCGTCGGCCGGCTTCTGATGGCCACGCAACCCTGGTCCAAAGGTTAAAGCGGTTCCGGTGCCGGCACAAGGCATTGCAACAGCGGATATGGTTCCGACAAAGCTTGCGGCGGCGGGCGGGCCTGTAATAGCCTTTCGGGGACGGGAGTTTTCGGGGGAACAGCAGAAGCGTGCCGCGCGCCGCACGAGCACCCGCAAAGAGACGCCGCGTCGGCGAAGGCCGCTTGGCGCCTGCGACGTCCGTTCTTTTCGCACTGTTCATGGCACTTCTGGGGTCGCCGTCCGCAGCGCAGGTGCATGAAGGGGTTGCGAGCTGCGGCGGCTCGACCTGTCATGGCCGGCAGGCGGCGACCGGTGCCGTCGTGCGGCAGAACGAGCTGCAGACGTGGCAGGACCCGGCGAGCCCGGCCGGCGCCCACAGCCGCGCATGGCGGGTGTTGCTGGCCCCGGAAAGCCGCCGCATGGCGGCACGGCTGGCAATCGGTGCAGCCGACCAGGCGCCGATGTGCCTTTCGTGCCACAGCGATTTCGTGCCCGCGGCGCAGCGCGGCGCGCGCTTTCGAATCGAGGACGGCGTTGGCTGCGAGGCCTGCCACGGTGGCTCCGGCGCGAGGCCGGACGGCTCCGCCGGCTGGCTGGCCAGCCACGCCGCGGTGGGCAACAGCCATGCCGCCAATGTCCGCGCGGGGCTGTTCCCGGCCAATGACCTGGTGGCGCGCGCAAACATGTGCCTCGACTGTCATTTCGGGAGCAGCCGGGCCGACCAGTTCGTGACCCACCGGATCATGGCGGCCGGCCACCCGCGGCTCAGCTATGAGCTCGACCTGTTCACGGCGCTGCAGGCGCATCATGACGAGGACGCCGACTATCGCGCGCGCAAGCCTGTGTTCGGCGGCCTGAAGGTGTGGGCCGTGGGCCAGGCGCTCGCCTCGGCGCGGCAGCTTCGGCTGTTTGCGACCCGCGGGACCGACGGCGCCTTTCCGGAGTTCCTGTTCTTCGACTGCCGCACGTGCCATCGGAGCTTCACCGACCAGCGCGGTCTGAAGCCGCTGACCCGCTCCGACCAGTGGCGCCCGATTGCGCCCGGTTTTCCAGCCTTTGCCGACGAGAATCTGATCCTTCTCGAAGCCGCCGCCCGCGTGCTTGCGCCAGCGCAGGCAGCCGATCTTCGGGCGCGCTCTGCCGCCTTCCATCGAGCCTTTCTGGAGAGCCGGCCGGCAGCGGACCGCGCGGCGCTGCAGCTTGCGGAAAGCGCGGACCGGCTCGCCCGCGCCGTCGCGGCCAGCGACGTCGACCCGGCGGCGGCCATGCGCATCGTGGCAGCCATCACCGAGCCGTCGCACCTCGCCCGCGTGAGCGAGTATCAGGGCGGCGCGCAGACGCTGATGGCCATCGAGACGCTGGTCTCGAGCCTGGTGAGGGCCGGGCTCGTTTCGGAGCCGCGCGCGCGGGGGTTGCGGCCGTCGCTCGACGAGGCGCACCGCCAGCTGAAGGATGCGAACCGCTGGGATGCGGCGGCCTTCGGGCGCACGATGACAAGGCTTGGGGCAGCCGCCCGGGCGATGCTGTGAGACCTTCCGCAGCCGTTGCCGGCCTTGCGCTTCTGGTTGCAGCCTGCGGGGGCGGGGATGGCGGCTCGCCCGGGCAGCCACCCGCCGGCGCGCCGGCGCCCCAGCCGCCCGCGCCCGGCCCGGCGCGCCTGTTCGCCGATCCGGCGCCCGAGTTCCTCTCGGAGGAGGATGTCCGGCGCATTGTTGCCCAAGCGGCCGGTGAGGCGCTGGCGCGCAATCTGCCGGTGGTGATCGCAGTGACCGACCGCGTGGGGAATGTGCTTGGGGTCTTCCGGATGGCGGGCGCGCGCCCGACCGCGCGGCTTCGCGATGGCCCGGCCGGCAATTTCGATGCGCAGGGAGTCGATGTGCCAGCGGAGGCGGCCGCGATCGCCAAGGCGATTACCGGGGCCTATCTGTCGTCCGCCGGAAACGCCTTTTCCACCCGCACGGCGAGCATGATCGTGCAGGAGCATTTCCCGCCGTCCGCGCTGTCCCGCGGGCTGGAGGCCGGGCCGTTGTTCGGCGTGCAGTTCAGCCAGCTGCCCTGTTCGGATGTTGCAGCGCGGTTCCCGGCAGGGGGGATCGGGCCGAAACGCTCCCCCCTTGGTCTGGCCGCCGATCCGGGCGGGTTTCCGCTCTACAAAAATGGTGTGGTGGTCGGCGGCATCGGGGTGATGGGCGATGGCGACTATGGCTTTGACCCGGAAGTGCGCGACATCGACGAGGATGACGAGGAACTGATTGCGCTTGCCGGCACGACTGGCTTCGCCGCGCCGCGCGACATCGAGGCGGACCGGGTCTCGGTGGATGGAACCACACTGCGCTTCCGGGACCGGGGCACGGAGGCGCTGCGCTCCAACCCCGCGGCTCCGCCCGCGTTTGCCGGGCTCGCGGGCGGGCTGGTGGCCGTTCCCGGCTACAGCGACGGCGTGCTGCGCGCCGGGACGGCCTATGGCAGCGAGGCCTCCGGCATCCGGCGCGCGCGGGCCGATGAAAGCGCCAACGCGGATCACTATGTGCTGACGGACGGCACGGGCCTGCGCCGGTTCGAGCCATCAGCAGCCGGGGAAGGCGGCATGACCGCCAACGAGGTGCGGCTGCTTCTCGATTCCGCCTTCGATGTGATGGCGCGGGCACGCGCGCAGATCCGCCGCCCACTGGAAAGCCGCGCCCAGGTGTCGATCGCGGTGGTCGATTCGAACGGGCGGGTGCTGGGCCTCGTCCGCTCGCCCGATGCGCCGATCTTCGGCATCGATGTGGCGGTGCAGAAGGCGCGCTCGGCGATGTTCCTGTCGTCGGCAGCGGCCGCGCCGGACCTGCTTGCACATCCAAACCCGGCGGTCGTGCAGGTGGTGGGTGGAACGCGCAGCTTTCTGGCCGACGCGCAGGCGCTCTCCGGCCGCACTGCGATATCCGCACGCGCCATCGGAAATCTCGCCCGGCCGTTCTTTCCGGACGGCGAGCTTGGCCGACCGCCCGGCCCGTTCGGCCGCGATATCGCGACATTCTCGCCCTTCGCCAACGGTCTGCAATCCGCGCTGATCATCGGCGACATTGCGGCCCATCTCGGCTTCCTGCTCGGCGCCAATCCCGATCCGCCGCCCGGCTGCGGCGGCCTGCCAGCGGCCGACCAGGGGCGCGGGCGGCTTGCCAACGGCCTCCAGATCTTTCCGGGCGGCGTGCCGCTCTATCGCAATGGCGTGCTGGTGGGCGGAATCGGGATTTCCGGGGACGGCATCGACCAGGACGACATGATCGCCTTTCTTGGAGCGGACGGGATCGCGGGGGCCACCGCCATTCGCAACGCCGCGCCCGACATCCGCTCCGACCGGGTGGAGGTGCCGCTATCCGATGGGCGCCGTGTGCGGTTGCGCTACATCGTCTGCCCGTTCGCGCCCTTCCTTGGCGATGCAAGCCAGAATGTCTGCGCCGGGCGATGAGGCGCGTGCTCTTGCCCATGCTGCTGGCGTCTGCTGCCGTCGAGGCGCAGGAGCCGCCACCGGAAGCGGACCCGCCGATCGAGCGCCGGGTGCCCGGCATTCGCGCCGACGTGGAGGAGCCGGTTCCGCCCACCGACAATCCGGGCGCCGTGCCGCCGCCGGAGGCCTGGCCGCGGGATCATCTGCCGATCCCCGATCGCTGGCGCATCCTCGACAGCCTGGAGGCGTGGAAAATCCCCTATTTCCGGGATGTGCTGGAAGTGCGCCGCGCCCGCGCGCTGGACCCCTACAACCAGAATGTCTTGAAGGGAGACAAGCCGCTTCCCGGAACGACGGACTGGTTCCTGCTTCTGGCGGGCATCTCCGACACAGTCATCGAGCCGCGGACCTTCCCGATTCCGGTTGGCATCCAGACGAGCGAGCGGCCCGACGAACTGGATGTGTTCGGCGCATCGAAGTCGACGGTTTTTGCCCAGACAGTCCTCGTCTCCGCCTCGCTGTTCCAGGGCTCCACCCTCTTCAAGCCGGTGGACCAGGAGTTCAAGGTCGCGCTGGCGTTTCAGTTCAACCATGTGAGCGTGCCGGAACGGCGGGTGCTGCGGGTGCAGCCCAGCCGCGGCACCGACCGGCCGGACGCCTTCGTCGGCGTGCAGGAACTTTTCTACGACTATCACATCCGGAATGTCTCGGATCGCTATGACTTCGATTCGATCCGGTTCGGTATCCAGCCATTCACTGCCGATTTCCGCGGCTTCCTGTTTCAGGACAATCAGCTCGGCGTGCGCCTGTTCGGAACCCGCGACGACAATCGGGTGCAATATAATCTCGGCGCTTTCGTGCGACTGGAGAAGGACACCAACTCCGGCCTGAACGCGATCCTGCGGAGCCCGCGACGGGACTATGTGTTCGTGGCCAATCTTTACCGGCAGGATTTCCCGCTGCCCGCGCTCACCTCGCAGCTGGTTGCGCTCTGGAACGTGAACCGCGAGGCGGATGACATCCAGATCGACACCAATGGGTTTCCGGTCAGGCCCGCGCTCATCGGCAATCTGCGGGGGCGGGACTATGATGCCGTCTATCTGGGCTATAACGCCGATGGGCGGATCGGCCGGCTGAACCTCACGGCCTCGGGCTATCTGCTGCTCGGGGAGGAGCGCAACAGCGTGTTCACCGGCGAGCGGGCGAAGATCCGCGCCTTCTTCCTTGCCGCCGAGCCCTCGATCGATTCGAACTGGGCGCGCTTTCGCGGCAGCCTGTTGTTCGCAAGCGGCGATGGCGACCCTTATGACAACACGCATCGCGGCTATGATGCCGTGTTCGAGAACCCGCTCTTCGCTGGCGCCGACACCAGCTACTGGATCCGGCAGACCATCCCGTTTGCCGGTGGCGGGCGGGTGATCTCGGTGAATGGACGCAACGGCATCCTGAACACGCTGCGCTCTTCCAAGGAGCAGGGTCAGTCGAACTTCGTGAACCCGGGCACCATCCTGATTGGCGCTGGCACCGATCTCGACCTCACCCCCACTTTCCGCCTCTCCGCCAACGCCAATCACCTCTGGTTTCATCGCACCGCCGTTCTGGAAGCGCTGCGCCAGCAAGGCGGCATCCCGAACGAAATCGGCTTCGACCTGTCTGCCGCTGCGATCTGGCGGCCGTTCATGCACCAGAACATCGTGGTGCGCGGCTCGGCAGCGGTGCTGATTCCGGGTGACGGCTTCCGAACCCTGTTCGTGGCCGAACAGCGGCGGACGCATTTCACTTCCGTCCTTCTCAATCTTGTGCTGAGTTACTGAGGATGCAGCGCCTTCTTCTGGTCGCGCTTGCATGTGTCGGGGCGCTTCTGCCCGGCTCCCTTCCGGCAGCGGAAGGCGAAAAGCCGGTCAGCCGCACCTATGCCTTCGCGCCGCCGGCGCCGCGCGCGCAAACATGGGCGGAGGCGGATGCAAAGTCCGCCGGCTGTGAAAGCTGCCACGCGGCGACCGACCATCGCACCATGCACGCCTCCCCGGCTGTCGTGCTCGGCTGCACCGACTGCCATGGCGGCGATGCGAGTATGCATGTGGCGCCGGGTGTGGGCAGGGAGGCGCCCGCCTATCTGGCTACACTGGAGCGCGCGCATGTGCTGCCGCGCTTTCCCAAGGCATGGAACTGGCCCGCGTCGGCCAATCCCAAGCGCAGCTACGCGCTGCTCAACAACGAGGCGCCCGAGTTTGTGCGGTTCGTGAACCCGTCGGACTATCGGGCTGCGCGCGCGGCCTGTGGCGCCTGCCATCTGCCGATCATCGAGGCGGCCGAGCGATCGCTGATGGCAACGGGGGCCATGCTGTGGGGCGGTGCGGCCTACAACAACGGCATCCTGCCCTTCAAACGCTATATCATCGGCGAGGCCTACACGCCTGACGGCAAGCCGGCGCGGATCGTCTCCCCCGGCCCGGTGACGGAGGAGGCGCGGGCCCGCGGCGTGCTGGAAGCGCTCTATCCGCTTCCAACCTGGCATGTGACGGCGCCGGCGGACGTGTTCCGCGTGTTCGAGCGCGGTGGGCGCAACATCAACTCCAACTTCCCCGAGATCGGCATCCCCAATGTGCTGGGGCAGATCCAGCGGCTGGAGGAACCGGGCCGGCCCGACATCCGGCAATCGAACCGCGGGCCGGGCACGGGCCAGCGGGTCGCCATCCCGGTGCTCAACATCCACAAGACCCGCCTCAACGACCCCTTCACCTGGTTCATGGGCACCAACGACCAGCCCGGAGACTATCGCCACTCCGGCTGCGCGGCCTGCCACGTCGTCTATGCGAACGACCGGGAGCCCCGCCATTCGCTCACCTGGGCGCGCTATGGGCGCGACGGCGAGACCGCAACCGCCGACCCGACCATCCCGAGGGGCCGCAGCGGCCATCCCGTGCGCCACGCCTTCACGCGCTCGATCCCCACCAGCCAGTGCATGAACTGCCACATGCACCAGCCGAACATCTTTCTGAATTCCTACCTCGGCTACACCATGTGGGATTATGAGGTGGATGCGCCTTTCATGTGGCCGGAACGGCAGGCCTATCCGGATGCGGCCGCGATGCGGAAGGTGCTGGACCGCAACCCGGAAGGCGCGGCGGTGCGCGGCAAATGGGCCGACCTCGATTTCCTGCGCAACGTCTATGACCTGAACCCGAAGCTGCAGCACACCCAGTTCGCCGACTACCATGGCCATGGGTGGAACTTCCGCGCCATCCTGAAGCGGGATCGCGAAGGCTATCTGCTCGACGCCGAGGGCAATCGGCTGGACTGGCGGGACCCGGAGCGCTGGCGCCGCACGGGCGAGGGCCAGTTCGTGCCCGCCGGCATCAACCCGGGCAAAACCGTGCACATGATGGATATCCACGCCGAAGTGGGCATGCAGTGCGCGGACTGCCATTTCGCGCAGGACAGCCACGGCACCGGCAACATCCACGGCGAAGTGGCCGATGCAGTGGAGATCGCCTGCAAGGATTGCCACGGCACGGCGGATGCCTGGCCGACGCTCAGAACCTCCAACGTCGCCGCGCGGCCGGGCGGGACCGACCTGACCCTTCTGCGCAACCCCGATGGCCAGCGCCGGTTCGAGTGGATCGTGGAGGATGGCCGGCGGGTGCTGCTGCAGCGTTCGATCATCGACCCGGATCTCGTCTGGCGGATGAGCCTTGTGAAGGATTCGGTCGATCCGGCCTCGCCCGACTTCAACCTGACGGCTGCGCGGGCCAAGCTGATGAGCCGGACAGGCGCCGAGACCGGCCGCTTCGTCTTCGGGGCCGGGGTCCCGGCCGAAGACCGGGCGCACCGTGACGAGGCGATGACCTGCTACACATGCCACCTGGCCTGGACGACCAGCTGCGGCGGCTGCCACCTGCCGATCGAGGCAAATTGGAAAACCGATGTGCACCGGTACGAGGGCAAGACCACGCGCAACTGGGCCAGCTACAATCCGCAGGTCGCGCGCGACGACATGTTCCAGCTTGGCCTGCACCAGACAACCAAGGGCAATGTCATCGCGCCTGTGCGCTCCTCCTCGGCGCTGGTGCTGACCTCCACCAACGCCAATCGGGAGCGCATCTATGTGCAGCAGCCGCCGATCTCGTCGATCGGCTTTTCCTCCCAGGCCTTCGCCCCGCACTTCCCGCACACGGTGAGGAAGACCGAGACCAAGACCTGCACCGACTGCCATCTGAGCGCAGCCGACGACAACAATGCGTGGATGGCGCAGCTGCTTCTGCAGGGCACGAACTTCGTGAATTTCATCGGCCTCTATGCCTATGCGGGTGGGGAAGGCGGCCTCTCTGCCATCCGCGTGACCGAGTTTTCCGAACCGCAGGCGGTGCTTGGCTCTTACCTCCACCGCTATGCCTATCCCGACTATTTCCGCCGGTTCGTGGAGGAGCAGGGGCGCGAGCTGCGCAGCTGGCGGCGCGGGCGGGCGATCATGGGCAGCTTCAACAATGCAACGGATTCCGCGGAGGAGTTCCGCAACATCCACAAGCGGGCGCGGGGCGAAATCGGCTGCCTGCAGCATCGCGGCGAGTATCTGTTCGTTGCCGAGGGCCGCGCCGGCTTCCGGGTCTATGACATCGCAAGCGTCGCCAACAAGGGGATCTCGGAGGCGATCCTCACCGGCCCGTTCTCGCGCCTTGGGCACGACACGCGGGTGCCCTCGCGCAACGCCACCTGTGTTGCCCTGCCGACCAACCAGCCCATCGCGCCGACCCGCAACACGCCCGAAATGCGGGAGATGAACGCCGAGCAGCCGTTTCACCCGATCTATCACTACGCACTCATCACCGATGCGGAGGAGGGGCTGATCCTCGTCAACGTCGATACGCTCGCGGACCGGGAGCCGCGCAACAACCGGCTGACCCGCGCGCTCACCTGGAACCCTGACGGCGCGCTGACTGGCGCCCGGCATGTCACGCTTGCGGGCTCCATCGCCTATGTGGCGGCCGATGCCGGGCTTGTCGTCGTCGACCTGGCAGAGCCGCTCGCGCCGCGGATCACTGCGCGTCTGCAACTGCCCGATGTCCGCGCTTCGGCGCTGCAGTTCCGCTATCTGTTTGCCACCACGGCGCGCGGGCTCGAGGTGCTGGACGCCACCGATCTGCGCAATCCGGTGCCCGTTGCCGGTGCGCTGGTGCCGCTGGCGGATGCGCGCCGCGTGTATCTTGCACGGACCTATGCCTATGTCGCGGCCGGCGCCGAGGGGCTGGTGATCGCCAATGTCACCAACCCGGAGCGGCCGCGCCTCACCCATGCGGTGACGCTCGACGGAACGCTCAACGATGCCTCCGACGTGGTGGTCGCCTCCACCAACGCCTCGCTGTTCGCCTATGTGGCCGACGGCCGCAACGGGCTGAAATTGTTGCAGCTGACCTCGCCCGACAGCCAGCCGAACTTCTACGGCTTCTCGCCCGCCCCCGTGCCCGAGCTCATCGCCTTCGCGCGCAGCCCGTGGCCGCTGCGTGCCGTCTCGAAGGGCCTCGACCGCGACCGAGCGGTTGATGAGACCGGAGGGCAGATCGCCGTGTTCGGGCGCTATGGCTCAAGACCCTTCACCGCCGGAGAAATGGAGCGTTTCTATCGCAACCGGCAAGGGCTGGTGTGGAAGGTGTCGGACCGGGCGGACATGGCCGACTGGCTCGGCCCCCGCCCGCCGTTGCGGACGGCTGCGGCAGGCCCCTAGCCCTTGTCCCGGCCTTTGCCGCGACTGCGATCCCTGCTGCCCTTTTCGCGCGCGTCGCGTCGCACCTCGTTGTGCTGCAGGTGGATCACCGTTCCGTCGCGCCGCTCGATGCGCTGCGCACGGAAATCGCCGCCGTGCGGGCGGCCCACCACGGTCAGCCGCTCGCCGCGACGCAGGGCGATTTCCTGCCGGCTCGTCGGCCCGGCATCGACCAGCACTTCGCCCGAGCGGTCGCGCAGCACGAACCGGTTGCCGAAACTGCTCGTCACCCGCCCGGAGATGGTGAATGCGTCGCCGCCATCGAGGCTGCCGATCGGGGTGGAGGAACTGGCCGGCATTGCAACAACCGCAGCGGCCGCAGCCGCCAGCGCCAGAAGAGGCTTCATGTGATGGTGTCTCCCATGTTTCGTTTTTGAAACATAGGATCGGCCGTTCGCCGGCGCAATGCTAGACGACGCCGTAGGCGAGCATCGCGTCTGCGACCTTCTTGAAGCCGGCGATGTTGGCGCCCTTCACATAATCGACATGGCCATCCGGGCGCGTGCCCCATTTGACGCAGCGGTCGTGGATGCCCTTCATGATGTCTTTCAGGAGCATCTGCAGCTGCTCTTCGGTCCAGCTGATCCGCGCCGAGTTCTGGCTCATCTCCAGGCCAGACACGGCGACGCCGCCGGCATTCGCCGCCTTGCCCGGCGCGAACAGCACCTTTGCCTCCTTCAGATAATGGGTGGCGTTGAGCGTGGTCGGCATGTTGGCGCCTTCGACGACTGCGATCACGCCGTTCTGCACCAGCCTTTTGGCATCATCCTCGTCGAGCTCGTTCTGGGTCGCGCAGGCCAATGCGATGTCGCAGGGCACGCCCCACGGCCGCTGCCCGGCGTGAAACTCTGCGTCTGGAAACTGTTCGACATATTCCGCGATCCGCCCGCGCCGCTTGTTCTTCAGCTCCTTCACCCAATCGATCTTTTCCTGGTTGAATCCCTTCGGATCGTGGATGAACCCGTCTGAATCCGAGAGGGTCACCGGCTTCGCGCCCAGCATCACCAGCTTTTCGGCGGCATGGGTTGCCACATTGCCCGAACCCGACACGGTGCAGACAAGGCCTTCCATGCCGCGGTTCTGGTGGGCCAGCATGTTTTCGAGGAAGTGCACCGCGCCATAGCCGGTCGCCTCGGTGCGGATCAGCGAGCCGCCAAACTCCAGCCCCTTGCCGGTGAGCACCCCGGTGAAATGGTTGGTGATGCGCTTGTACTGGCCGAACATGAAGCCGATCTCGCGCGCGCCAACGCCGATATCGCCGGCCGGCACGTCCACATCCGCGCCCACGTGACGATAGAGTTCGGTCATGAAGCTCTGGCAGAAACGCATGACCTCGCGCTCGGATTTGCCGCGCGGATTGAAATTCGCCCCGCCCTTGCCGCCGCCCATGGGAAGCCCGGTAAGGGCGTTCTTGAACGTCTGCTCGAAGGCAAGGAATTTCAGCACCGACTCGGTGACCGAGGGATGGAAGCGCAGGCCGCCCTTGTAGGGCCCGATCGAGTTGTTGTTCTGCACCCGCCAGCCGCGCTGCACGCGGATATTGCCCCGGTCATCCTCCCAGCAGACCCGGAAGGAGACGACGCGGTCCGGCTCGGCGATGCGGCGCAGGATCTGCTCGGCGTGATATTCCTCGTGCTCGGCGAAGAAGTCGTAGATGTCTTCCGCCACTTCCTGCACCGCCTGCACGAACTCAGGCTGACCGGGATTGCGCCGCCTGACGCCATCCATGAAGCCGTTGATGTCCACATGATCGCCGCGTGCCATCATTGTCTCTCCCCGTCGTCCCTGACGGAGAGGACGCTACGCCCGCCGCACCGGACGGCCAAGCGGGAAAGTTGGTTGGCCGCTGGTCAGTAGTTGACGAGGAACTCCAGACCCCACGTTCGCCCGACGCTGACGGTCGAGAAATCCACGAGCGAGTTGGTGAAGGAGGAAATGCGCTGCTGGTCGGAGAGGTTGCGGCCGAACAGCGACACGCGGAACCGGTCCTGCCGGGGGCCGCCGAAGCCGACGGCTGCCGAGGCATCGAAGGTCCAGGTGGCCGGGATGAAGCCGCGCTGGCTGTTGAAGAACTCGGTTGTCTGCCGGTCGGTGAAGCGGGCGATGCCATTGAGCGTCAGGCGCGCCGCGCCGAGATCGAAATCGGCGGTGGGCGAGATCGAGGCGGTCACCTTCGGGGTCCGCCGCAGCTTCAGCGCGGCAAGGTCGGCCAGAAGCAGCGTTCCCGCCGGCTGCGGCGGCACCGAGACGAACTGGCCGGCACCGACGAAGGCCGTGTAGTCGGTATATTTCGCATCGAGGATGCCGAGCGAGCCATCGAGGCGCAGCCAGTCTGACAGGAGCGCGCTGGCCTCGAACTCGAGGCCCCAGATGCGCGCTGCGGCGACGTTCCTGACCGTGGTCGAGGTGAAGGTCGGCGGCGGCCCGGGCTCGATCGCCTCTTCCTGCTTGTCCTTGTAATCATTGTAGAAGGCTGCCGCGTTGATGCGCAGGCGCCCGTTCAGGAGGTCGAACTTGCCGCCCACTTCATAGGCGTTGATGAACTCCGGATCGAAGGGCGTCGTGGTGTCCGCGACCGTGCCTGCACGGGCCGAGAAGCCCCCGGCGTTGTAGCCGCGCGCGAAGCTTGCATAGACCAGCGCCTCGTCGTTCACCCGCCAGTTCAGGATCACCTTCGGAGTGAACTGGAACCAGGTGGCGCGGGCGCCGCCCTGGCTGGTGAGCGCCCGCGGCAGCACGCCCTGGGTGATGTCGTAGGGCGCGGTCGGGGGCAGCGCAGGGTCGAAGAACTGGGTGAAGATACGCTTCCGATCCCAGCTTGCCCGCCCGCCGAGCGAGAGCGTGAGACCGGGCGCGAGCTCCCAGTCAGCCTGGGCGAACAGGGCGGCGGTGCGCGCCCAGTGGATGTCCTCGTCGCCGGCGCCGTTCACGAACAGGGCGCCCAGCGGCACCGGTGCGCCGGTCA
>JBKBXK010000024.1:0-1832 GCA_046314095.1 Thermaurantiacus sp.
CACCGAGGTGAGCCAGGTGAAGCAGAGCTTCAGCCATGGCCGGACCCACAAGGTGGTCGTGGAAACGAAGAAGGCGCGCGTCATCCGCAAGCCCGGCGAAGCTGCTGTGCCGGCGCCGCCGGCGCCGCCGGAGGAGCGGCGAGCAAGTGAGCCGGCCACCGTTCAGGAGGCCGAGGTCGCGCTGCAGGAGCGGCCCGCGGAACCGGCGGCGCCGGCAAAGCCGGTTGCGCCGCCGCCGCCCTTCCATACCTATTCGGATGAGGCGCCAGCGGAAATCGCGGTGCGTCCGGCGCCCATGGCCAAGCCGGAGGCCGCGGCAGAACCAGTGGCCGAGGTGCCCGAACGCGTCGAGGAACCTCCAGCCGAGGAGCCCAAGCCGGCTCCAGCCGAGGCCCAGCCACAACCGGAACGGCAACCGCAACCGCCCCAGCCCTCGCCTGAGTTGATGGCCATCACCAAGGCGCTGCAGAATCCCAAACTGTCCGCGCGCGAGCGGCAGGCGCTCATGATGCGTCTGGCCGACGAGGAACGGCTGCAGCGGCTTGAGGAGGCCCGGATCCGCGAGGAGCAGGCGCGCGCCGCCGCAGCCGAGGCCGAGCGTCGCAGGTTGGAGGAAAAGGCCCGGGCGGAGGCCGAAGCGGCAGCCCGTGCCGCCGAGGACGCAAAGGCTGCGGCCGAAACCCCGGTGGCGGACGTTGCGGCCGGAAATGTCGAGGAGGAGGACCGGAACCGACCGGGCGTCCGTGCCCCGGAGCGTCGGCGCCCCGCAGAGCCAGCCCGCCCCGCGCGACCCCGCGGCGACGACCGCCGGCAGAGCCAGAAGCTCACCATCAACCGTGCTCTTGTCGACGAGGACGGGGTGCGCGCGCGCTCGCTGGCGTCGATCCGGCGCCAGCAGCAGAAATTGCAGCGTGGAGCGTCACCCGGCGCCGGGGCGCAGGCGAGCCGTCAGCCGCGCGAGGTGCAGATTCCCGAAGCCATCACGGTGCAGGAGCTCGCCAACCGCATGGCGGAGAAGGGCGCTGCCTTGGTGAAGGCGCTGTTCAAGATGGGCATGGCCACCACCATCACCGCGACCATCGACCAGGATACGGCAGAGCTGCTGGTGACCGAGTTCGGCCATACGCCGCGCCGCGTGTCCGATTCCGATGTGGAGCTCGGTCTGGAAGGGGTCGTCGACAGGGCCGAGGATCTGCAGCCGCGGCCGCCGGTCGTCGCCGTGATGGGGCACGTCGATCACGGCAAGACCAGCCTTCTCGATGCGCTGCGCGGCAGCAGCGTCGCCACCGGAGAGGCCGGCGGCATCACCCAGCATATCGGCGCCTACCAGGTGGCCGTGCCGTCGGGCGAGAAGATCACGTTCCTCGATACGCCGGGCCACGAGGCTTTCACCGAGATGCGCGCGCGCGGCGCCAACACCGTCGATATCGTCGTGCTGGTCGTGGCCGGTGACGACGGTATCAAGCCGCAGACCATCGAGGCCATCAATCACGTGAAGGCCGCGGCGGTGCCCATGATCGTCGCCATCAACAAGATGGACAAGGCTGGCGCCGATGCTGACCGGGTGCGCACCGAGCTTCTGAGCCATGACGTGCAGGTCGAGAAAATGGGTGGCGACGTGCTCGACGTCGAAGTCTCTGCGCTGAAGAACACCGGTCTCGACAGTCTCGTGGAGAAACTGATCCTGCAGGCCGAGCTTCTGGAGCTGAAGGCCAACCCGGATCGGCCCGGCGAGGGAATCGTCGTGGAAGCGAAGCTGGAAGTCGGCCGGGGTGCCGTTGCGACCGTCATCGTCACCCGCGGCACGCTTCGTCAGGGCGACATCTTCGTGG
>JBKBXK010000024.1:1842-15336 GCA_046314095.1 Thermaurantiacus sp.
ATGGGGCAAGGTGCGCGCGCTTGTGAACGATCACGGCCAGCAGGCAAGGGAGGCCCGACCATCCGACCCGGTGGAAGTGCTGGGCCTGTCGGGCGTGCCGCAGGCGGGCGATCGCCTGACGGTCGTGGAGACCGAGGCGCGCGCACGGGAGATTGCCGAGTTCCGCCAGGCCGAGCTGAACAAGAAGCGCACTGCCGCGGCGCCCGCCAGCCTCGAAAGCCTGTTCTCCAGGATGAAGGAGGACAAGGCCGTCGAGTTCCCGGTTATCATCAAGGGCGACGTGCATGGCTCGGTCGAGGCGATCGTGGCTGCGGTCAACAAGCTCTCGACCGACGAAATCCGAACCCGGGTGCTGCACTCGGGCGTGGGCGGCATCACCGAGAGCGACGTCACCCTGGCTCGTGCCTCTGAGGCGCTTATCGTCGGTTTCCATGTGCGGGCCAATGCGAAGGCGCGCGAAGTTGCCAACCAGGCCGGAGTTCCGATCAAATATTATGACGTCATCTACGATCTGCTCGACGAGATGAAGACTGCAATGGCCGGAAAGCTCGGCCCGGAGTATTTCGAGAACGTCGTCGGTCGCGCCGAAGTCCGCGAGGTGTTCTCGGCTGGCAAATTCGGCAAGGCCGCAGGCGTGCTGGTGAAGGAAGGCGAGATCCGTCGCAACCTCAAGGCACGGGTGCTGCGCGAGGATGTGATCCAGCACAGCGGCAGCATCGCCTCGCTCCGCCGCTTCAAGGATGACGTCAACGAGGTCCGCCAGGGATATGAATGCGGGCTCACGCTGGAAGGGTTCCAGGATTATCGCCCTGGCGACATCATCGAGACATTTGATGTCGAGGAACGTCTCCGGTCGCTCTGACCGGACGGCGAAGGGAGAGCGCCATGCGCAAGGGAGCCAGCGAGCGCCCCAGTCACCGCATGCTGAAAGTGGGCGAGGCGATGCGCCATGTGCTCGCCGAGATGCTCGCCCGCGGAGAGGTGCGCGATCCGGCGCTCGACGAGGCGATCGTTTCCGTATCCGAAGTGCGGGTATCGCCCGATCTGAGGCACGCGACCGCATATGTGATGCCGGTCGGCGCAGACGAGGCGGGGCAGGCGGCCGTTCTGACCGCCCTCAACGCCAACGCCCGATCGTTCCGCCACGAGATGGCGCGTCGGGTGAACACCAAATATGCGGCGGATCTCCGGTTCAGGCTCGACGAAACCTATGACGAGGCGGCGCGGATTGCCGCGCTCCTTCGAGCGCCCCGGGTCGCACGCGATCTGGATGCGCCGCCGTCGCGCCGCATCGAGGGCGAGGAGGACTGACGTCAGCGCCTGACGAAGGCAGCCGCCGGCACTCCGGGCCGGCGCCAGAGCACGAACACCAGCACCGTTCCCACCGCGACAATCCCAACCATCGCCAGATAGCCCTGGCTGCCGACGCCGGTGTCGAAGACCCGGCCTGCGATCCAGCTTGCAAGCGCCTGTGCCGGTGCGGTGGCCAGCGCCATGAACATCATCTGCGCGGTGGGCGTGCGGTCATCTCCCCAGAGCGCATAGATGCCGCGCATGGCGCCGAGAAAGGTGCAGGCGAAGCTCATGGCGTGCATCGCCTGCAGCGCCACAAGAAGGCCCAGCGAGGGTCCTGTCGCCATCAGCGACCAGCGGAGCATTGCGCCAAGCCCGCCGATCAGCATCAGGGTGGCCGGCCGGACATGCTCGATGCGCCGGGCGATCACCATCAGGAAGAAGGCTTCCACGATCACGCCAAAGGCGAACAGCCATCCGGCGAGCGTGCCGGACACGCCCAGCTCGTCGATCCACAGCTTGGTCCCGAAGATGTAGTAGAACTGGTGTCCGGCCTGGATCAGCCCACATCCGAAGATGAGAAGTGCGAACTCCGGCCGGCGCACCATCGCAAGCCCGTCCGACAGCCGCCTTGCAAAGGGCGGCTCCTCGGCGCGGGTGACGGGCTCGGCTGCCATTGCGAAGCTTCCGGCAAGCAGCGCGACCGAGGTCAGAAACAGCCACCACCAGATGGTGGCGTTGCCGCCCCAGTCCACCAGCATGCCGGTTCCGATATTGCCGACCACGAAGGAAAGGGAGGCAAGGCCACGTGCAAATCCATAGCTGGGGAAGCGTTCCGGCCGGGTGAGGCGCAACAGCGCCGCCTCGAGAAACGCGATGAGCGCCCACATCGAGATCTCGATGGCAACCGCGAGCGCGAAGGTTACCCCCAGAAGCGGCGCCGCCCACATGCCGCCCAGGGCCACGACGCCCACTGCGGCAAGGAGCTGGATCGGCGCACGGCGATCCTTGCGGCCGTCGGCCCAGGCGCTGGTCATCGGGCCGGCGATCACGCGCCCCAGGCCGGCGAGCGTGAGCACAAGCCCCATCTGCTCGCCGGTGAAGCCCTTCTCCTCGATCAGCCAGATCGGGAACCACTGGATGAGCCCGCCGAACGCAGCGTAGAAAAGGCAGGTAACGATCATGGCGCGGATGGCCGGCCCGCTTGCTGCCGCACCTCCCGCTGCCGTCATGCCCTCTCCCCGCGCCTCGAAGCGGGCTTGGTTCAACCATGGTTGCGCGGACCTGTCCAGCACGGCACAGGGTGAGGGCAGGGAGGGAAATGCCATGGGCACGCTGTTCGATCTGTCCGGCCAGGTGGCCGTCATCACCGGCTCGTCACGCGGCATCGGGAAGGCGATCGCGCATCGCATGGCCGAACATGGCGCAAACGTCGTCGTCTCCAGCCGCAAGGCTGAGGCCTGCGAAGCGACGGTTGCCGAAATCAACGCCGCCGTGGGGCGCGACGCTGCGGTTGCATGCCCTGCCAATATCTCGTCGAAAGACGCGCTTCAGGCGCTCGCCGACTTCGCGCTCGAGCGGTTCGGCAAGGTGGACACGCTCGTCTGCAACGCTGCCTCCAACCCCTATTTCGGGCCGATGGGCGGAATTGCCGACGAGCAGTTCCAGAAGATCCTGATGAACAACATCGTCTCCAACCACTGGCTCGCCCAGATGCTTGGGCCGGGGATGGTCGAGCGCGGGGCCGGTTCGATCATCATCATCTCGTCGATCGGGGGCCTGCGCGGCTCGCCCGTGATCGGCGCCTACAACATCTCCAAGGCGGCCGACATGCAGCTGGCGCGCAACCTCGCCGTGGAGTGGGGCCCTTCAGGAGTGCGGGTGAACTGCATCTGCCCCGGCCTCATCAAGACGGACATGGCCCGCGCCCTGTGGGACAATCCGGAGATACTGAAGCAGGCAACCGCCGGCTCGTGCCTGAAGCGCATCGGCATGCCCGACGAGATTGCCGGGATGGCGGTCTTTCTCGCAAGCCCCGCGGGTGCCTACACCACCGGCCAGAGCTTCGTGATCGATGGCGGCGCCACCACCACATGAGAAAGCCCCGCCGGCCGAAGCCGACGGGGCTGTTCTGCGAAGCCTCGGTCTGTGTCAGGCCGTAACGTGCACGCTGCCCTTGCGGCGGCGAAGCGAGGCGCCGACCAGCCCGAAGCCGAGGATCAGCATCGCCCAGGTGGCGGGTTCTGGAATGACAGCCTCGCTTCCGAAGAAGCGGATGTTGGACATGTCCTGGCTCGAGTTGCCGGTGAACCAGTCACCCGATGATACGCCACCCACATGATAGAGGAATGTGGCGGTCCCGGCCTTCACCGCGATGTAGTCGATGATGAAGCCAGTCACCGACCATGTGCCGGTGGTGCCACTACCGGTGACGGTTCCGGGAAAGCCGGGGTTTGCACCGCCGTCCTCCCAAATGAAGTCGAGCAGCGTCAGCACGATGTTCTGCTTGGAGAAGTCATTGGCGGCCGCAAAGACATTGTAGGCGGCTGCGGCGGCGTCAGCGGTGGCCTGAGTCTGAATCACCGGAGGCGGTGGGATGTCCAGCTCGCAATAAGATAGTGCGAGGTCGAAGCAGTTGGACCCCACCACGGTGACGGCCGAGGCTGCCGTTGCCGTGAAGGCGAAAGCGGCGACGGCCGCGGCGGAAACGAAAGTTGTGCGAATCATGATGACCCTCCTCCATTCATGGAGACGGAACACCTGACTCCTGCGAATGGAAGTTGTTGGTTAAAGAATGGATTGATTTTGGCCAATCCGGATTGATGGTTAACCGATAAGGCAGGTTATGGTTAACAGAAATCTCGGCATGCAGTCGCGGCTCCCCATTTCCTGCTCGCCGAGGTCAGATCCCGGCTGGCCTGGATGCTCCTCCGCCAGCCGAAAGAAAAAGGGGCGCGGCCGAACGGGGCCGCGCCCAAGGTGCCCCGGCTATCCGGGGTCCAACAGGAGGAGATAGCCGCCCGCGCCGAAGCGCGAGACGACTAGGCCTGAACGCGGGAGAATGACCCCGCGTCACGCCGGCGGCGGAGCATGAACCCCGCCAGGCCGAAGCCGGCGATCAGGAGCGCCCAGGTGGCAGGCTCGGGGATGACCCCGCCGCCGGGCGAAGGAACAAGAGCGGTGCCGATGCCGGAACCGCCGCGGATGCCCGGCGCATTGATCGACTGGTAGCGCAGGAACAGGTCGCTCACCTTCAGCGTATCCACCATGTCGGGCAGCTGCACGGTGAACAGGCCGGTGAAGGGGCTGTCGCCCACCACCACGCCGGCGCCACCGCCGCCGGCGCACTGGCCGCCGCCGCCTGCGAAGAAGCAGATGTCGGCGCTGCCAAAGCCGGGCACATTGCCCGATCCGGCGCGGTTGAAGTCACCGCCGACTGCGGACACCGAGAACGCGGACCCGAGGTCGAAACCGAACATCGAGATGCGTGATCCGGTCACGTCGCCGCCGGAAAGGTTGGCGAGCGTCCAGGCAAAGGCCCAGTTGGAGCCGCTTTGCGCGGTCAGCGTCAGCGTGAGCGCGCCGGCGAGGCCGTCGACACCCTGGCCGTTCACAAGGCCGTTGAACTGCACCGTCTGCTGCAGCGGGTTGGTGCCGCCAAACTCCAGCACGACCGCGGCCGAGGCGGGTGCTGCAAGGGCAAGGGCGGCAGCCGCGGGCAGGGCAGCGTGGAGGACGCGATTATAGGCCATGTCCTGTCTCCTGATGGTCTTGTTTTCTGGAGGACGGCCGTTCGGCCTGCGTCCTGCCTCTCATGTGTCCGAGGTGGGTGACGTTTACGGAAAGGACAATGAGCCGATTGTGAGAGAGTGTGACGGAACCGGCCGGCTGCGACCGGTCGGAGCGGTCTGGCCTAGTGCGCGTCGAAGACGACGAGGATCGCGTGCAGCACGACGCCTATGGTGCCCCCGATCAGCGTGCCGTTGAGCCGGATATACTGGAGATCCTTGGTAACCGCGGCCTCCAGCTTCTCCGTGACCGTCTGCGCATCCCAGGCGCGAATGGTGTCGGATACAAGGCCGACGATGGCGTCGCCATGATCCTTAACCACGCCCACAACCGCGCGGCGGGCCAGCGCGTTGACGGCATCGGCAAGCCGCGGGTCGGTGCTCAGCGCCTCGGAAATCCGCCCCGCCATTTCGCCCGTTGCCTCGCCTTCGATGAGGTTCTTCAACCCTTCCTTCGCCTCGCCCCACAGGCGATCGATCCAGTCCGCCACGGCGGGATTGTCGAGAATGTCCTCCCAGGCCCGTTGCACACGTTCCTGTGTCTCGGGCAGGTGCCGCAGGTCGAAGGCAAGATTCGCAAGCCCCGCCTCGGCCTTCCGGCGCACCGGGTGGTGCGGATCACCGGCAATATCGTCCAGAAGCCCCCGCAGCCCGTCCACGATCGCGTTGGCGACCCGCTCGTCAACGTTCAAAAGCCGCAGCAGCCAGGCGGTGCGCTCCTGCACCATCCCACGGATGAGGCTTTCCTGCGAATCGAGGGTGCGGGCACCCCATTGCACAAGCGAGTCGAGAATCGGCATGTGGCGCCCCTCGACCAGCGCGGCGTCCAGGATCGAGCCAAGGATCGGCGCCACCTGCAACCGCCGGAGCCGGTTCGCGACACCAGCCTTCACCCGATCGCCAAGCGCGTCCGCGGCTGGCGTTTCCGCAAGTTGCCCGGCGATCGAGACGACCGCGCGCTTGACGCGACCGCCGGACTCTTCGGAGGTGAGAAACCGGGCGGCGAGACCGGCTGCGTCAAACCGTTCGAGGCGGCGCGCAACGACCGAAGGGGTGAAGAAGTTCTCGCGCAGGAAGGTGCCGAGTGCGTCCCCGATCTGGTCCTTCTTGTTCGGGATGATGGCCGTGTGCGGGATCGGCATTCCAAGCGGGTGCCGGAACAGGGCGGTCACGGCGAACCAGTCCGCCAGGCCGCCAACCAGGGCCGCTTCGGCGAACGCCTGTACCCAGGCGAAGGCCGGATCAAGATTGTGGATTGCCCATGTGGAAAGAGCGAACATGACCGCCATCGCCACCAGGAGACCGGTGGCGACAGCCTTCATGCGGGCCCCCTCGGCCGCGCGCAGATCCTGGGGATAGGTCAGGGCGTCACTCGGCAGGCCGGGCCTGGGAAACAGGCTCGGGAGCAGGGGACGTGTCTCCGGTCAGCCAGCGCTTCAGAAACGGCGCCACCTTCCGTTCAAGGTCGTCGGCCAGGCTGAAGCCGGCCGGCACCATCAGCAGTGTCAGCACGGTGGAAAGAGTGAGGCCGCCAATGACAGCAATCGCCATCGGTGCGCGGAAGCTGGAATCGCCGTGCAGCCCGAGCGCCACCGGCAGCATGCCAGCCGACATGGCCACCGTCGTCATCACAATGGGCTGCGCCCGCTTGTGCCCTGCCTCCATGATCGCGGCTTCCTTCAGCGTTCCCAATCGCATTTCCTCGATTGCGAAGTCCACCAGAAGGATGGAATTCTTGGAGACGATCCCAAGGAGCATCAGGATGCCGATATAGAAGGGCATGGTAACGATGTGCCCGGTGAGAATGATGGCTATCACAGCGCCAAGCGGCGCCAGGAACAAGGAGCCCATGTTCACGAACGGCGGCAGCACGCGCTTGTAGAGCAGCACCAGAACCGCGAAGACGAGCATCACCCCGGCGACAATTGCCGCGACGAAATTCTGGAGCAGTTCCTCCATCGCCTCGGCGTCGCCGAACTTCACCTGCCGCACCCCGGCGGGAAGCTCCTGCATCGCCGGAAGATCGTTGATCGCCTTCAGCGCCGGCCCGAGTTCCGCGCCGTTGAGATCGCCGACGATCAGCACCCGGCGCGCCTGGTTGTAGCGACGGATTGTTGTCGGCCCGGCGCCAAAGGAAATGTCGGCGACCACCCGCAGCGGAACCGAGCCGCCGTCCGCTGTCGGCACCGGGAGATTGGCAAGGGCATCCAGATCCGACCGGGCAGCATCCACCAGGCCAACGCGGATCGGCACCTGCCGATCCTCAAGCGAGAATTTGGCCAGATTCTGCTCGATGTCGCCGATGGTCGCAATGCGGATGGTCTGCGAGAGTGCGGTCGTCGAAACGCCCATCTGCGCGGCAAGGTCGAAGTGCGGGCGCACCACGATCTCCGGTCGCTGCAGATCGCCCTCGATGCGCACGTCGCGCAGGATGGGAAGGCCACGCATCTCGGCTTCCACGCGCCGCGCGGATTCCTCGAGGAGGACTGGATTGTCTCCTGCCAGCATGATGCTGATGTCGCGCCCGCCACCGCCCGGACCCATCGCCTGGAAGTTGATGCGCGCATCGGCAATCGCGTTCAGCTCCGGCGCGACGCGCCGCTCGAAGTCGCGGGTGCGGACATCGCGTTCGCCGCGATCCACCAGGCGCACAAACAGGGTCGCCCTGCGGACATCGCCGCCATCGCCCACGTCTTCGTAGATATCCCGCACCTCTGGCTGGGCGCGGAGAATGGCCGTCGCACGGTCGACGGTCGCGATCGTGTCCTCCAGTCGCGATCCGGGCGGCCGCTCGATCTGCACAATCGAGGTTCCCATGTCGGAATCGGGCGTGAACGCCTGCGGCACCTGGGTGAACAGGAAGATGGTCAGAACGAAGGCGGCTGCGCCGCCCATCACGGTCACCCAGCGGTGCCTGAGGGTCCACCGGAGCACGCCCAGATAGCGGGCCATCAACGGCCCTTCGCCGTGCCGTGCGTGCCCGTGCGGGCGCAGGAAATAGGCCGCGAACAACGGCGTGATGAGCCGCGCCACCAGCAGTGACATGAAGACGGCCGTGGAAACCGTCAGCCCGAACTGGCGGAAATACTCACCGGAGATGCCCGGCATGAACGCAACCGGAAGGAACACTGCGATGATCGCAAGGCTGGTGGCGACCACGGCAAGGCCGATCTCGTCGGCTGCATCCAGAGACGCCTGATAGGGAGATTTCCCCATCCGCATGTGGCGCACGATATTCTCGATCTCGACGATCGCGTCGTCGACCAGGATCCCGGCGACCAGCGAAAGGGCAAGGAGGCTCAAGGTGTTGAGGGTGAACCCCATCAGATCCATGAACCAGAAGGTCGGGATGGCCGAAAGCGGGATGGCGAGTGCAGCGATCAGGGTCGCGCGCCAGTCCCTCAGAAAGAACCAGACGACCACGACGGCAAGAAGCGCCCCCTCGATCATCGCCTGGATGGCGCTCGAATACTCCTGCTTGGTGTAGTCGACGGTCGTGTACAGTTCGACAAAACCGACCTCCGGAAACTCGCTGCTGAGCTGGTC
Source organism: Thermaurantiacus sp. (assembly GCA_046314095.1). GTDB lineage: Bacteria > Pseudomonadota > Alphaproteobacteria > Sphingomonadales > Sphingomonadaceae > Thermaurantiacus. Next base: position 10,470 of record JBKBXK010000024.1, read on the forward strand.
CAGCTGCGCATTCATGCGCTCATAGACCTGGACGTCGGAGGCGCCGCGGGCCTTGAACAGCCCAAAGCTCGTCACCTGCCGGCCGTCGAGCCGGGCGATCGAGCGCTGCTCGCTTGCTCCGTCATACACGTTGGCGACATCGGACAGGCGCACGAAGCGGCCGCCGCCAATGGAAATCCGGGTCTCGCCAAGTTCCATCGCCGAGCCGGCGCCGCCAAGAACGCGCACAGCCTGTTCCGCGCCTGACACCTCGGTGCGACCACCCGGCAGGTCGATATTGAGCTGGCGGAGCTGCGCGTTCACCTGCGCCGCCGTGATGCCGAGCGCCTGCATGCGCTCTGGCACGAGGTCGATGCGGATCTCGCGCGATACGCCGCCGGAGCGGCTGACCTGCGCAACGCCGGGTATCGCAGTCAGTCGCTTGGCCACCGTGTTGTCCACAAACCACGAAAGCTCCTCGAGCGTCATTGCGGTGGACTTGACCGCGACATAGGCAATCGCGCCGCCCTCGATGTCGACACGCCGGACCTGCGGCTCGAGTATCCCTTCCGGCAGGTCAGACCGGACGCGCGAAACGGCATCGCGCACGTCGTTGACCGCGCGATCGACATCGGTTCCGAGATGGAACTCGACCGTGGTCCAGGAAGACCCTTCCTGAATCATGGAGGAAATCGATTTCACATTGCCGATGCTGGCAATCGCACCTTCCACCCGCTGTGTGACCTGGGTCTCGATCTCGCCGGGCGCGCCTCCGGGCTGGGAGATGTTCACCCGCACCAGCGGTGCCGAGATATCCGGCATCGCGTTGATCTTCATGTTGGAAAAGCTGAACGCGCCAAAGATGGCGAGCATCAGGAACAGCAGCAGCGGCGGAACCGGATTGCGGATCGCCCAGGAGGATGCAGAACGGAGCGCCACCGGTTCTCGACCTAGTTTGTCGTAGCCGCGGCCGTAGCCGTAGCCGGAGCCGGCGACCGCGCTCCGCCAGACATGCGCTGCGGCGTCACCTTCTCGCCCGGGCGAAGGAATGCCCCGGCGAACGCGACAACCTGTTCCGATCCGGTCAGGCCATCGTGAATGGAAACGCCGGCTTCGGACACCTGCCCGACCCGGACTGCCCGGCGCTCGACAATGTCCCCCTCGCCGACAACGAACACATGCGCGCCGTCCGCGTCGGAGAGGACCGCGGATTGCGGCAACACGGGCCGCATCGCCTGCGCTCCCTCCATCTCCACGGTTGCAAAGCCGCCGACACGAAGCCCCTCACGCGCCGGCACCGCCACGCGTGCAACGCCAAGCCGGGTCTGTGGGTCGATGACGGGCTCCAGCAGCCACACCGTCCCGGCGTAGCGCTCCCTCCCGCCAACGGGCGTAACGCTTGCTTCCTGCCCGACCCGGAGGTTTGCCATGTCCTGCTCGGCAATCTGGGCACGCACCTCCAGCTGGCTGCCGGCCGCAATGCGGAACAGCCCGCCGGAACCGGGCGAGACGACCTGGCCCGGTTCAACGCTGCGCGCGAGCACCAGCCCCGCCTCCGGAGCGCGGATGGCAAGGCGGGCGATGCGCTCGCGCATTTCGCGAACCTGTGCCTGGGTCACAGCCACCCGGGCACGCGCCGAATCCCGCGTCGCTGTCCGGCGGTCTATGTCCGCGCGCGAGATGAATCCCCGCTCGACCAGAGCAAGCGCCCTGTCGAGCTCGGCCTGCGCCAGCCGGGCATCGGCCTCTGCCTGGCGGACAGCCGCTTCGAGCTGGGCAAGCTGCGCGCGCTGCACCCCGGAATCGATCTCGGCGAGCACCTGGCCGCGGCCGACGGACTGGCCCGCCTCGGCGCGAATCGTCACGATCATGCCGCCTTCGCCAACCACCCCAACGGGCATGTCGCGCCGGGCGGCGATGGTGCCTGTTGCCGATACGCGATCCGAAACGGCGATGGTTCCGGGCACGATGACGCTGACCGCCGGCGGTCCGGCTGGCGGTGCCGCGGCCTTCGGTGCGCGGGCCATGAAAACAAGCAGGACCACGAACGCCAGGAGCGCTGCAAGGGAAATGGCCACGATCAGGGCTGTGCGCCGACGCCGGGCGCGTCGCTCGGCGGGATCAAGACGTATGTCGGGTCCGGTCAGGGAGTCGGCCGACAGCCGGCCGTCCTGCGAGGGGAAATGCATGTTCATCGGCCTTGTTCCATCCTGTCGCCCGGCACGTCCTTGGCCCCTGATCGCGTGGCCGCGGGTTTCCTGCCGGAATGGCCCGACACCGCTCCCCTCAAAGCATGTGCCCGACCCGCTCGCACCGTCGCCGGTTTGAGCATCGCTCATATACATGCAGATTCCCGGCAATGAAAGGGGTTGGCCCGCACCGTACAGCTGAGGTGGCTTCAGCCTGTGTCAAGCATTGCTTGGCGAGGTGGAGGTCGCCGGCATGGGCCGGCCATCATGGGGAACGAACATGAACACGCGCACATGGGTTGGTCTTGCCGCGCTCGCGGCCGCGGTGGCACTGCCTTTTGCAACCACGAAGGCCGCGACCCTCACAGTCGTTGCGAATGCAGAAGTGGCTGCAACTCCGGATATTGCCGAGGTCGGCGCCGGCGTCATGACGACGGCGGCGACAGCCGAAGCAGCGCTTTCCGAGAATGCACAGCGGATGGATCGGGTGGTGCGCTCACTGCGGGCGCAGGGCATCGCCGACCGCGATATCCAGACCACCGGGCTCAGCGTCCAGCCGCAGTTCCGCTACGAACAGAACCGGGAGCCGATCCTCGTCGGCTTTCGCGCCTCGAACCAGGTGCGCGTGATCCTGCGCGATCCGCGTCGGGCTGGCCGGGTGGTGGACGCACTGGTGAAGGAGGGCGCCAACCAGATCGATGGCCCAAGCTTCCGGGTCGAGAATCCCGAGCCGCTGCTGGATCGTGCCCGGCAGGAAGCGGTCAGGAAGGCGCGTGCCCGTGCCGAACTCTATGCCTCGGCGGCTGGAATGCGGGTCGCGAAGATCACCTCGATCAGCGAGCAGCAGGCGATGCGCCCGCCGCCGATGCCCGTCGGGCGAGCTCTCGCAGCCGAAGCGATGGCGGATTCGCCGGTCATGCCGGGAGAGCTCCAGCTTTCAGTGACGGTGACCATGGGCTTCGAACTGCAATAAACTGCGTCACGTCAGGAGGGCGGCCACCAGCCGCCCCTCCTGCACCAGCACATTCCAGGTCCGGGCCGCGGCGCGGCTGTCCATTGCCTCAAGGCCAATGCCAGCCTCACGTGCGGCACGGCGAAGGTCGGCCGACGGCCAGATCAGCCGCTCGCCGGTGCCGAGCAGCAGCACCTCTGGCCGCGGCGTCAGGGCCAGCACCGGCAACAGCAGGGCAGGGCCGGATGCCTTGTCCACCGTCTGCGCGCGGCCGTGCGCAAGGAGGACGGGCGGGGCCAGGAGGCGCCCCCCGATCCGCCAGCCGTCGGACGAAACCCCGTCGACGAGCAGCAGGCCTTCGCCCGACACGCGAGCAAGGCCGATGGGGGTCGGCCCCGCTTTCTCCGGTGGCCCGTTCAGCTCCGCTCGCCGGCAGGCTTTCCGGCGATCCGCTCGGCGCCCTTGGGGCCGGCCTCCTTGGCCACGAAGCTGTGCGGACCAACGCCCATCCAGATCAGCAACGGGGCGGCGATGAAGATCGAGGAATAGGTGCCGATCAGGATGCCGAGCAGCATCGCGGCGGAGAAGCCGAACAGCACCTGCCCCCCGAACAGCACCAGCGCGCCAAGCGCCAGGATCATCGTCAACGAGGTCACGATCGTGCGCGCCAGCGTCTCGTTGACCGAGAGATCGAGCAGGGAGGCGATGTCCATCTTCCGGTATTTGCGAAGATTCTCGCGAATACGGTCATAGACGACGATGGTGTCGTTGAGGGAATAGCCCACGATGGTCAGGATCGCGGCCACGGTGTTGAGATTGAACTCGAGCTGGGTGAGCGCGAAGAAACCCATGGTGAGCGCCACGTCGTGGACCAGCGCAATCAGCGCCCCCACCCCGAACTGCCATTCGAACCGTATCCAGATGTAGAGCGAGATTCCGATCATGGCGAACAGGATCGCCAACGCCCCGTCACGCACCAGTTCCCGGCTCACCTTGCCGGAAACGGTCTCGACACGTCGGATCTCGACGTCTGCATCCACACCGCGCAGCGCGGAGATGACCTCCTGGACCGCAGCATCCACTGCATCGGCGTCTCCGGGCGGCGTGGGCAGGCGGATGAGCACCGTGTCGGGCGCGCCGAAGGTCTGCAGCGAAGCCTCGCCAACGGCAACCTCGTTCACGGTCCGCCGCAGCGGGTCAAGCTGCGCGGTTTGCGAAAAGCGCGCCTCGATCATCAGGCCGCCGGCGAAATCCACGCCGAAGTTCAGCCCGCGCACAAACAATAGCGCGAACGAGCCGAGGATGAGCAGGATCGACAGCAGGATCGCCGCCTTCCGGTAGGAAAGGAAGGGAATGTTGGTGGTGTCGGGAACGAGCTTGAGCAGTCTCATGGCGTCCTCAGATCGCGATCGCTGCCGGCCGCCGCCGGAGGTACCAGTGCGAGACCATCAGCCGCGTGACGGTGACCGCAGTGAACACCGAGGTGATGATGCCGATGGTCAGCACGACGGCAAAGCCCTTGATCGGGCCGGAGCCGAAGTAGAACATGATGGCAGACGCGATGATGTTGGTGACATTGGCGTCAAAGATGGTGCCCTGGGCCAGCGTATAGCCATTCTCGATGGCCTGGCGCACGTTCTTGCCCTTTCGCAACTCCTCCCGGATCCGCTCGTTGATGAGCACATTGGCATCAACGGCCGCGCCGATGGTAAGGACGAAGCCGGCAATCCCCGGGAGCGTCAGCGTG
>JBKBXK010000025.1:0-3793 GCA_046314095.1 Thermaurantiacus sp.
GCGCATCCCAAGCCGCGCCTCGCCAAGCGCCGTTTCCGCCTGCAGGGTGTCGGAGCGCAGCCCGACGCCTGCCGCCTCGCGTGCACGGGCCGCCTCTGCCGACGCCTCTGCAAACCGTGTCTGCGCCAGCGCTGCCTCCAGATTCGCAGCCGCCGCCAACAGCAGGTCGTAAGACAGGGCCACCTGCAGCACGATGTCTTGCGCGACATCCGCGAACGCGGCCAATGCTGCGGCACGATTCGCTTCTGCTGCCGAGATCCGGGCCCGGCGCGCGCCGCCGTCGAACACCAGCCAGTCGAGCGAGAGCCGGGCGGTTGCGGCCAGTTCGCTGTCCGTCCGGTCCGGAAGTCCGGGCAGGAAGCTGCGCGTTACCGAGGCCGTCGGCGAGAGACCCGCCCCGACCACTGGCGCAAGGCTCGACCGCGCTGCCCCCTCGGCCGCCGCCGCCGAGCGAACCCCTGCCCAGGCAGCTGCGGTCGACGGATTGTTGCACAGGGCGATGTCGACGAGTGCCGCAAGCCCGAGCCGGCCCGGGCTCGGGGCGCCGGTCTGCGGGCATGGCACTGGAAAGCCCGCCTGCGCGAGGTCGGGGGCCGCGCCGGCAAGAATCCGGTATGGGTCCGCAGGCTGGGCAAACCCAGCACCGGAGATCGCAACAGCGAGACAGAAAATGCCGGGCAGGCAGAGGCGTGGCATGCATGACTGCCTTAGCCGCCTCGCCTGTCTGCGCAAGTTGCAGGTGCTGCGGCACTTTCCCGGGCCGCATGTCGTCCGCGCAGAGCGGCCCGGCCGGGGTCAGGGCAGGGTCCGGCCGGGCCGCGCGCGGGAGGCCCTGATGGCCTTTCGCGTCGGTGCGGAAAATGGCGTGCGGATTTTGCTTCGTGATTGCAGGATGCTGCATTCCTGCCACAGCAGTTTGCTCCACTTTTCAGGCGGTTCGCACCGCGCTATAGCGGCAGGCGGCAGGCAGCAGCCTGGCTCCGCGAGAGAGGCAGGGCATAGATGCAGGTGCAACCACGCGTTCTGGTGGTCGATGACGATCCGGGGCTTCGTCATCTGATCGGCGATTTCCTTCTCGGGCATGGCTTTGTCATCGAAGGCGCGGCCGATGCCACGGAGATGGACCGGCTGATGGCGGCCTCCGACCCCTTCGACATCATGGTGCTCGATCAGATGCTTCCGGGAGAGGACGGCCTTTCCATCGCACGGCGGCTTGCCGGAAAGGGCCCGCCGATCATCATGCTTTCGGCCATGGGTGCCGACACCGATCGCATTGTCGGCCTCGAGGTCGGCGCAGATGATTATCTCGCCAAGCCCTGCAACCCGCGGGAACTCCTTGCGCGCATCCGCGCCGTGCTGCGGCGGCAGCGGGCGGCCGGCGAATCAGGAGAACCGGTTCCGGTCATCGCCGAGTTCGGTGGCTGGCGGCTCGACATCCTCCGGCGCGAGATCCGCTCGCCCGACGGCGTTCTTGTGGCGCTGACCGATGGGGAGTTTGCACTCATGCGGGCGTTCGTCGAGCATCCGCAGCGGGTTCTCAGCCGCGACCAGTTGCTCGAGTTCGCGCGCGGGCCTGCGTCCGACAGCTATGACCGTGCCATCGATGTCCAGATCAGCCGGCTCCGCCGCAAGCTGGAACAGGTGGGCGGAACTCGTGCCGGCGATCTCATCCGCACCGTGCGCAACGAGGGCTATATGCTGATCCCGAAGGTCGTTCGCCACTGATATCGCCGGTCCTGCCCGTGCCCGGCGGTGCCGCACGCAGCTCGCTGTTCACCCGGATCCTTGCGCTTCTGGTTGGCACCGTTGTCGTTGCCCAGGGCCTGGCAATCGCTGCCATCCTGATCGTCTCGCCGGCTCCCCCCGCCGCCATCACGCTCGCTGAAGTCGCCGATTCCATCGAAACCGGGGAAGGCCCGCTGCTGGTGACCGCACGTCGGCGGGCGCCGATCCCCGTCCCGCCGGAGGAGCAGGCGGCAGGCGCGCTTGCTGCGGGCGAGCTTGCGCTGCGTCTCGATATTCCGCCGGAGTCGATTCTCGTCGATCTTGCGCCCGAACAGCGCGGCATGCGGGTCGAACTGGTGCAGCCTGACGATTTCAACCGGCTGCAGGCTGCGTTGGTCGGCTCGTTCCGCGTGTCGATTCGCGAGGAGGACGGAGGCTGGACGGAATATGGTCCGGCACGCCGCCCGCTTCGGGTGATCGAGGCCGAGCTTCTCGCCCTGTTCCTCGGCACCATGCTGCTCATCCTGCCGCTGGCATGGTGGTTCGCGCGCCTTCTCGCCCGGCCCTTTGCGCAACCCAAGTGCCGTTCCGGGCCTTGTCGAGGGTCCAGAAGAGGCCGAGCGGGTCGCGCGTGCGCTTGCACGCATGCAGGAGCAGCTTTCCGACCATGTGACGGGGCGCACCCGCCTGCTTGCTGGCATTGCCCACGACCTCCGCACGCCCCTTGCCCGCATCCGCTTCCGCATCGAGGACATGCCGGCTCGGCAGAAGCGCGCACTGGAAAGCGATCTGTCCGAGATGGAGGCGATGATGGCGGCCGCCATCGACTTCGGGCGCGATGCCTCCTCAAGCGGGCCCCGCGACCGTCTCGAGCTGCGCTCGCTGGTCGAGCAGGTGGCTGGCGGCATGCCCGGCAAACGTGGGATCGATGTGCCAGCCGGAGATCCCATCCTGGTGGAGGGCGACCCCCTCGCGCTCCGGCGTCTGTTCGCCAATCTCATCGACAACGCGCTGCGCCACGGCGGCAGTGCCGAGATTTCCTTGTCCATCGGTCAGAATGTCGTTCAGGTCGATGTCGCCGATCGCGGGCCGGGGCTTCCGGCCGACGAGCTCGACCGAGTGTTCGACCCCTTCTACCGCACCTCTGCGACCCGCGCGGCCGGAATCGATGGCTCCGGGCTTGGCCTTGCCGTGGTTCGCGCGATTGTCCGCGCACATGGGGGCGACGTGGATCTCAGGATTCGGGAAGGCGGAGGACTGGTTGCAAGCGTCCGGTTGCCGCTGGCTCCGGGCGCTTTCACCTGACCGGCTCAGCCGCGCAGCAATGCCAGCTCGACAGCGGTGTAAAGCCCGCTGAAAGCACGCGCGGCAGCGGCGCCGGGCGGGCGTCCGGTCACCGGGCTGCGACTGACGGCCATTGCTTCGATGCTCGCGGAATAGGGAATCAGCGGCCGCTCCGGGGCGCTGGCCACCGTTTCCCGGTGCAGCGACTTGCGCCGGTCCGCCATCGACCAGACCGACAACAGCCGCGGTGGCCGCGGATGGCTCTTGCGCAGCTCCTCGACCAGCTGCTCCTCCGCCCGCGCCGAAAGTGGCGTCGGGATCGCCGGCACCAGCACGAGATCGACCGCCCTCAGCACGCGGTCAGCAAGTTCGGTCAGGCCCGGCGGGGTGTCGATGATCACCCGGTCAAACTCTGAATCGAGGGACTTGAGAAGCCGCTTCAGCTGCTTGCCCTTGTCTTCGCGGGCAAGGTCGGCCTCCAGCCGGCGCAGCGAGCGATCCGCTGGAAGGATTGCGAGATTGGCATGCGTGCTGTCCCGCACGAGGTCGAGCAGTTCCTCTTCGCCGGCGACTGCAGCGCGCGCCCGCACCTTGGCGCGGGGCTTCACATGCATGAGCCAGGATGCCGCGCCCTGTGGATCAAGATCCCACAGGAGCGTCCGCCGGCCGCCAAGACTTGCGGACGCATGCGCGAGATTTACCGCAATCGTGGTCTTTCCGACGCCGCCCTTGGCGGAAAAGACGGCAACGGTTTTCAGCCCGACCTCTGCCTCAGCCCGGGTGG
>JBKBXK010000025.1:3807-15080 GCA_046314095.1 Thermaurantiacus sp.
AGGGCCAGCCGGTCGCGAAGCTTGGCAAGGCGGTCGACCAACTCTGCCGATACGGCTGCCGGCATGCCGTCCGCGAGGGCAGGGGAGAGAGGCCGATCGTTTGTCCGGGCGCGAAGGGCGCCGTTGCCCCCTTCTGTGACAGGCTCGGTATCTTTTTCGAGAAGCAGTCCGCGGACGCCTTTTTGTTGCAGCAGCCGCTGCACACCCTTGACCGTGTAGCCGTCCTCATAGAGCAGCCGTTTCAGCGCCGCCGCGAGCGCAACGTCTCCGGGGCGATAGTAGCGGCGGTTGCCACCGCGTTTCAGCGGTTTCAGTTCACGAAACCGGGTTTCCCAGAAACGCAGCACATGCTGCGGGACATCGAGTGTCTCGGAGACCTCGCGGATGGTGCGGAATGCCTCGGGAGACTTTTCGGCCGCGGCTGGCGGGCGCTGTTCGTCCACGGTCAGGCGTTGATGCGTTGCCGCAGCAACTGGCTCGGCCGGAAGGTGATGACCGTGCGCGGTTCGATCGGCACTTCCACGCCGGTCTTCGGATTTCGGCCGACGCGCAGCCCCTTGTCTCTGCGCGTGAAGCTGCCGAAGGACGACAGCTTCACATTCTCGCCAGCAACCAGAGCTTCGGAAATCGCGTTCAGCACCTGTTCGACCAGATCTGCCGACTCGGCCCGCGAAAGGCCGATCGAATGGTGCAGCCGCTCCGCGAGATCGGCACGCGTCAGCGTGCCCGGCACCCCCGCACCCGTCTGCGAATCCCTGCTGTTTCGGCTTGCTGCCACTGTCCTCCCCTGTGACGCACACGAGTGTAGACCGATTCGCGCGCATTTGAAATGGGCAAGTCACTCTTTCTTGGCCTGAAATGGGCCGATGCGCAGTTCAGTATCTGAGCGCGGCCGCGCCCCATGTGAACCCGCCGCCCATGGCTTCCAGCAGCAGCAGGTCTCCGTGCCGGATCCGTCCATCGCGCACGGCCGTGTCGAGCGCCAGAGGCACCGAGGCGGCAGATGTGTTGGCGTGCAGGTCCACTGTCACCACCACGCGCTCCATCGGCACGCCGATACGCTTGGCGGTCGCTTCGATGATGCGGAGGTTGGCCTGGTGCGGCACGATCCAGTCGACATTGCCCGCTGACAGGCCAAGCTCGGCTAGGAGCGTTTCCGTGACGTCCGCAAGGTTGGTGACGGCGTGCCGGAACACCTCTTTGCCCGACATCCGAAGATGCCCGACCGTGCCCGTCGACCCGGCCCCGCCATCCACATAAAGCAGGTCGCCATGCCGGCCATCGGCGCACAGCCGTGCTCCAAGCAGGCCCCGGTCGGCGGTTGTGCCGTCGCCCGGCTCCAGGCCCAGCAGCACCGCGCCTGCGCCATCGCCGAACAGCACCGCGGTCGCCCGATCCTCCCAGTCGAGGATCCGGCTGAACGTTTCCGCGCCAAGCACCAGCGCCCGCCGGCCGTGGCCGGCGCGCAGCATGGTGTCGGCAACCGTCAGCGCATAGACAAAACCCGAGCAGACGGCGCCCAGATCGAAGGCCGCGCCCTGCCGTATCCCCAGCCGTGCCTGAACGGCCGTTGCAGTCGCCGGGAAGGTACGCTCAGGCGTTGCTGTTGCCAGCACAACAAGGTCGACGCCGTCCGGGCCGATGCCGGCCGCCTCCATGGCGCGCGCGCCCGCCTCTGTCGCCAGGTCGCTCGTGGTCTCATTGGCCGCCGCGATATGCCGCTCGCAAATGCCCGTGCGCTCGCGAATCCACGCGTCTGACGTATCGAGGCGGTCTGCAAGGTCGGAGTTTCGCAGCACATTAGTGGGGAGCGCGCTCCCGGTGCCAAGTATCACGCTACGCTGGACTTCAGCGCCCATCAGGCCGCGTCAGGCGTGCGTGTGGCCGCCGGCAACCGCTGCGGCCGCGCGGCACGGAAATTCTCCATGTCAGCGTTGATCCTGGCAAGGATATCTTCGCGCACCAGTTCATGTGCAACACAAACTGCGTTCGCGAACCCCTTGATATTGGCGGCACCGTGGCTTTTCACGGCGATCCCGTTGAGGCCCAGAAACACAGCGCCATTATGGTTGTTCGGATCGAGCTGGTCCTTGAGCGCCTCCAGTGCGGAGCGTGAGAAGAGATAACCGATCCGGGTGATCAGTGAATTGCCATAGGCCCGCTTCAGAAGCCCGCTCACCAGCCGCGCCGTTCCTTCGGCCGTCTTGAGGGCGATGTTGCCGGAGAATCCATCCGTCACCACCACGTCCGTCTTGCCCTCGGCAATGCCATGGCCCTCGATAAACCCGGTGAACTGCATCGGCAGCTCGGCCGCCGCCGCCCGGAGAAGCGTCGCGGCATCGCGCAGCTGCCCGGTGCCCTTCATGTCCTCCTCGCCGATGTTCAGCAACGCCACCTTCGGCCGCTCCAGCGCCAGAACGACCCGCGCGAAGGCGGCGCCCATGATGGCGAACTGCACCAGATTCTCCGACGTGGACTCCGCGTTCGCACCAAGATCGAGAACCACCGAATCCCGCTTCATGGTCGGCATCAGCGCCGTGAGCGCAGGCCGGTCGATCCCTTCCAGGGTTCGCAGCGCAAGCTTCGCCATCGCCATGAAGGCGCCGGTGTTGCCGGCCGAGACGCAGGCGGTCGCACGGCCCGTTTTCACCGCCTCGACAGCGAGCCCCATCGATGTTGATTTCGCCCGCCGGAGCGCCTGGCTGGGCTTGTCGGTGCCAAGGACCACGCCCTCGACTGGCTGAAACTCCGCCTCGTGGGAAAGCCTTTGCGCTTTTGCCAGAGCGGCGCGGACCGGTTCTTCCTGGCCGAAGACAAGAAAACGGAGCGCCGGGTAGCGCTCGCGCGCCAGTTCCGCGCCGGCCACCACCACGTCAGGCCCGGCATCACCGCCCATCGCGTCGAGCGCGATCCAGATTTCCCCTTGCGCTCCCGGCCGCTTCACCGTTCCCCCCGTCGCCCTGCGCGGGCAAGGTCGCCTTGCATCGGCAAGGCGCTCCCCATGGCCACCTGCGGTTGGCCGTGGCCGGTCGTCAAGCGCGTCGTCAGTCGTTCTGCGGCAGCACTTCGCGGCCGTCGTAGAAGCCGCAGGCCGGGCAGACATGGTGCGGAAGCTTCAGCTCGCCGCAATTTGGGCATTCCTGAACCTGAACCGGCTTCAGCGCGTGATGGCTGCGGCGCATGTTGCGCCGCGAGGGCGAGGTTTTTCGCTTGGGGACGGCCATGGGGCACCCTTGTTCCTGAACGAGGCCGGGCGTGCCCCGGCCGAAATGCTGCCATATCCCGATACCGTCCGGTGGCGCGGTTCCGCGGGGCGTCAGCCTCCGCTTCCGTGCCATCAGGCAAGCCCCGGGGCCGCGGCGCCCCGCTACGGGTCGCTCTGGCGGAATCGAGCGCGCCCACATAAAGACTCGGGCGAAAAGCGCAAGGGTCGCCGCCCGGCAGGCCCGATTTCAGGGGAGCGGCCGGAATGGTTGTTACACTTGTTACCGCGGGAGGTCTCGGCCTTCTCTACCTGATCCTCAGTTTTCGCGTCGTGGCCGTAAGGCGGTCTGCGCGTGTCGAGATCGGCGACGGCGGCAACCGCATCCTGCTCTCCCGGATCCGCGCCCACGGAAATTTCGCGGAGTATGTGCCCCTCAGCCTGTTCCTGCTGTTCCTCGCAGAGCAGGCCCACGGCGCTTCCACGCTCCTGGTCACCCTGGCGGCGGTGCTGGGTGTTTCCAGGCTGTTGCACCCAATGGGCATGGCGATGCGCGCGCCCAACGTCCCGCGCTTCGTCGGGGCTCTGGGCACCTTCTCGGTGCTTGCCGTTCTTGCCGGCATGGTTCTGTGGGCGGGAGTGCAGTTGCTGTGACGCCGCTGTTCCTGGGCCTGGCGGGCACCCATCTCACCGAAGCAGAGCGCAGCCTGTTCCAAAGTCTCGACCCGGCCGGCTTCATCCTGTTCGCGCGCAACGTCGAGAGCCTGGATCAGGTGCGCGCACTCACAGACGCGCTGTGCGACCTTGCAGGCCGGGAGGAGCTTCCTGTCCTCATCGACCAGGAAGGTGGCCGTGTTGCGCGCCTGAAGCCGCCGCTCGTTCCGGCCTTCCCGCCGGCAGCGACGTTCGGCATGGCCTGGGAGAAAGCGCCTGCGACCGCCATGGCAGCCGCCCGCACCAATGCCGAGGCAATCGGAACAATCCTCGCCAGTGTCGGCATCACGGTTGACTGCCTTCCCCTTCTCGATGTGCCGCAGGCGGGCGCGCACGACATCATCGGCGACCGGGCCTTCGGGCACGATCCGCTGGCGGTGGCGGCGCTCGGCCGCGCAACCCTCGATGGCTTGCAGCGCTCCGGGGTTGTGGGCGTGGTGAAGCACATTCCCGGCCATGGGCGCGCGGGTGCGGACAGCCATCTCGATCTTCCCGTGGTCGAGGCGACGGACGAGGAGCTCGAGGCCGACCTGTTCCCGTTCCGTCGCCTTGCCGATGCCCCAATGGCGATGACCGCCCACATCCTCTACCCGGCGTGGGACGGCGAGCTCTGCGCAACCCTCTCGCCCACCATCATCGGCGACATCATCCGGCGCCGCATTGGTTTCGACGGGCTCCTGATGTCCGACGATCTCGGCATGCATGCGCTCGCGCATCAGCCGGGCGCCGATCAGATGGGGCGGCGCGCGGCACGCGCGCTGGAGGCGGGGTGCGATATCGCCCTCCACTGCTCTGGCAATTTCAAGGAGATGGAGGAAATCGCTGCGCAGGTTCCGGCAATGACTGCCGAAGCGTCGGCGCGGCTTGCGCGTGCCATGGCATGGCGGCATCGGGCGCGCGTGCCGCGTGCGGGTGATGCCGAAGCGCCCGGTCAGTTGATCGCGCGGCGCGACGCGCTGCTTGAGGCAGCCGGGTGAGCAGCTCGCCCGAGGCCTTCGCCGAGGATCCGCCGCGCGCTGCACCTGGCGAAACCGAGGTGCTGCATCTGAGCTTTCCCGCCTGGGAGGGCCCGCTCGACCTGCTGTTGCAGCTTGCCCGCGCACACAAGGTCGACCTTGCCGCGATCCCGATTGTCGAGCTGGTCGATCAATATGTGCTCTTCATCCAGCGGCAGCGGGCGCTCCGTCTGGAAGTGGCCGCCGACTATCTCGTGATGGCGGCCTGGCTCGCCTATCTGAAGTCGCTCCTGCTGCTGCCGCGCGAAGAGGGCGAGACCCCCGATGCCGACGCGCTTGCCGAAGCGCTCCGCTGGCGCCTGCAGCGACTGGAGGCGATGCGCGGCGCTGCCGAGCGGCTTGCCAGCCGGCCGCGCATCGGGCGCGATGTCCTTCTGCGGGGCAGGCCCGAGGGTCTCCGGCAGGTCCGCTCCAGCCGCTTCGAGGCAGAGCTGACGGGGCTGCTCCTTGCCTATGGCGATATTGCCTCGCGGCGCGAGCGGGCCGCATGGGTGCCGGGGCGCACGCCGGTCATCAGCCTTGAAGACGCGCTCCTGCGCCTGTCGTCCCTGATCGGCACTGCGCTGGACTGGACGGAGATAGCGGCTTTCCTGCCCCCCGCCGACGAGCCGATGCTCCGCCGCTCGGCAGTTGCTTCGGGGCTGGTCGCCGCGCTGGAGCTCGCTCGCCAGGGCGCTCTGGATCTTGCCCAGGAGGGCCCGTTTGCCCCGCTCTTCGTCAGGCGCCGGCCGCCCCCGCCGGCGGGAGCCGGCTGACCCGCTCCAGCGCGTCCGAGAGGTCGGCGATCAGGTCCGCCACCGCTTCCAGGCCGATGGAGACGCGGAACATCATGCCCGCGGGCGGCCCTCGGTCGAACTTGCGGATGCGGTCGGGGCGCACCGGAATGATAAGGCTTTCATAGCCGCCCCAGCTGTAGCCCAGCCGGAAATGCCGCATGGGATCGCAGAACCGCCCGGCCTGTGCGCGGCTCCCGACGTGGAGCTCGAAGGCGAAAAGGCCCGAGGCACCCGAGAAGTCGCGCCGCCATAGATGGTGGCCTGGGTCCGAGGAGAGGGCCGGGTGGCGCACCCGCGCCACCATCGGATGCGTCTCCAGCCAGCGGGCGACCTCGAGAGCGGATTGCCCATGCCGTTCCATGCGTAGCGGAAGGGTGCGAAAGCCCCTCAGCGCCAGCGCGGCATCGTCGGCCGATACGCATTGGCCAAGCGCCCAGGCGGTGCGCCGCAGTGTCTCGAACCGCCCCGACACTGCCGAAACCGAGCCCAGCATCAGGTCGGAATGGCCGCCCACATATTTGGTGCCGGATTGCATGACCATGTCGCAGCCGGCCGCGATGCCCTGAAACAACAGGCTTGCGGCCCATGTGTTGTCCAGAAGCGTCGCCACGCCGCGCTCTCGCGCCACCCGGCAGATGGCCGGCACATCCTGGATCTCGAAGGTGAGAGATCCCGGGCTTTCCATGATGATGAGGCTTGTCTCAGGGCGAAGTGCGTCGGCGATGCGCCCGCCGGCGAGCGGATTATAGGCGTCGCTGGCGATCCCGAGACCGGCCAGGAGGCCCTCCACCATCATCGTGGTTGGCTCATAGGCGCTGTCGGTGATGAGGATGTGATCGCCCGGCTTCACCACCGAGAGAATGGCAGTCGCGAGGGCTGCCACGCCCGATGGGAACAGCATCGTGCCAGCCGATCCCGGCTCAAGACCGTTCAGCGCCTCGCGCAGCGCCCAGGTCGTCGGCGTGCCCTTGCGCCCGTAGAACAGCCGCTCGTCCATGTACTCGCCGGCGGCTTCGAGATCAGCCACGCTTTCGTAGATGATGGTCGATGCCCGCCACAGGGGCGGATTCACGACGCCGCCATGCGCGCTTTCGAGAAAGGTCCAGTCCCGCCGGCGCCCGGCGCTCGCGGCATGGGTGAAGGGGTTCGTTGCGCCGTCGCCCTCGCTCACCTCCGGGACGGCCTCAATCCTCGCCGGCGACGATCGGCAGACCCGGGGTTGTGCCCCATTCCGCCCAGCTGCCGTCATAGAGGGCAGGCGAGGGCGCACCGAGCAGGGTCGCGGCAAAGACGATGTTGGCCGCCGTCACACCCGAGCCGCAGGTGGCAACCAGGGGCCTTTCCGGATCCACACCCGCAGCCGCAAAGGCTGCCCGCAGTCCGGCTTCATCCTTGTACCGTCCATCCTCTGTGAACAGCTCGCTGTGGGGCAGGTTCCGCGCGCCGGGCATGTGCCCCGGTCGCACACCCGCGCGGGGTTCCGGCTCCATGCCGAGGAAGCGGGCCGTGGGCCGGGCGTCCACCACCTGCTCGGCGCCGGACTTCAGATTCTCCCGCATCTGGGCAAGCGTCCGAACGGGCTCCATGTCAGCCCAGACGGTGAAGTGCCGATGCCGGATAACCGGCTTCCCTGACTCCAGCGGGCCGCCCTCCGCCTTCCATGCCGCGAGCCCCCCATCGAGCACTGCGACCGAATGTGCGCCGAACAGCCGGAACATCCACCAGGCGCGCGCGGCTGACCGCAGAGGCGAGTTGTCATAGACGATGATCCGCGAACCATCGCCAAGCCCCAGGGCCTGTGCGCGGCTTGCGAACTTCTCCGGCGGCGGCAGCATGTGCGGCAGCCCGGAGGAGAGATCGGCTACCTCGTCGAGATCGAGGAACACTGCGCCGGGAATATGCGCATCCTCAAACTCGGCCCGGGCATTTCGCCCATGATCCGGCAGGAACAACGTCGCGTCCACCAGCCTTACATCGCTCTTGCGGTACTCCGCCTTCAGCCATTCGGCGCTGACCAGATTGTCCATGTCCTGCCCGCTCTTGTGTGGTGGCGGCTGCCTTAGCCCCGCCGGTGATGGCCGACAACCCAAGTCGGGGCCCGGGGTCCGCGAGGCTGGCGGGATCGTGGCGCGCGCGGCGCCCGGCTGCTTAAGTTGCACTGCTGTCGGCCGTGCATGTCCGAGGGTCGGCAGACAAGGCAAGAAGGGCTGCATATGCGGCACGCGGATCGGCGGCAATTTCCGATCCCCGCTGGCGGGGCGTCGGCTGGCCTCCAGACACCAGCAGCGGGAACGGCTGAGCCAGGGCTCCATGTTGAGCCAGGACCCACTGCGGAGCTGCCCGCCATTGCACCGAAGGCGCCTCCGTCAGCACGGGAGCCCTTTCCACGGCGCCGGCCATGCGGAAAGCATGTCGCCAACCGGGCCTTGCCGCCAGCGGGCTCGGAACCGGGGCCCGACATGGCGAATCTCCCTGCCGAGCCATCGGTTGCAGGTGTCGAGCGGCGCCTGGTGCGCCGCGCCGAAGCGGTGTGGGATTCGCTCTGCCTCGGGGCAGCCCTTCCCCCGGCCTCGGCTGCCGGCGCCCTCCTGGCAGCACCTTTCGCAACGCATGCCGTGATGTTCGCCTTCCCGCCGCACCCGGCCGGCCGGCAGTCGGTGCTGCCGCGCATTGTCCACTGCGGCGAGGCCATGGCGGAGCTCGGCATCAGCGAGCCCGGCCCCGTGGCGCCGGATGGCAGCAGCACTGCATCGCCCGCTTCCCAGCTTGCCATGCTGGCGGCCCGCGCGGTTGCCATGCGGGAGCCCATGGTGCTCGAACGCGATTCGCTCACCCTGGTCGACCATGGCAGCGACGCTTCGCCCGATCGCGACATGGGTTCACTGCTTCTGCGCGCAGTTGCACTGCCCTTCGCCGCAGAGGCCGGCTCCGGCCCTCTGGTGGTCACGATTGCCTCCTGGCGCCGGCTTCTCTCCATGGCGGAGGCCGAGAGCCTCGCCAGCGAACTGCGCGCCGCCGTTGCAGCGCTGCGCGCAACGTCCTGAACAATGGTTGCCCGGCTGCCACGGCGCGTTGGGCAACTGGAGACAGGCGGGTCAATCTGGCGATGCATTGCTCGCGGTGGCTTGAAGCCCGGGTCGTGCTGGCGCATAGGCCCTCCGGGATTCGACAGGGTGATTGCTCGCTGTCTGGCGTCGCATCTCCGCCGCAGTCGGCTTAAGTCCCTGAACATGAGGCCGAAGCTGGGCAAAGTCCGCCTGGCATGAGGCCCGCCAGAAAGCGACACGAAGGAGCTTCGATGGCCCCGCCGGCCCGGTCGTCCGCCACCAAGTCTCCTCGCCCCGGACGCGTGCAGCCTGCATCTGCCTCCGAATCCGCCCGCGAGGCCTTTGCCTCTGCCCTTCGCGCCTCCGCGCCGTCTGGCGAGCTTGAAGGCCTCGACGAGGCTGGATGCAAGGCGCTCGTGGATGCCGCATTCGAAACCTTTGCAATCCGGGCGCCCGGAACATCCGTGATTCATGTCGGCAGCGGCGAGGGTGATCCCGGCGCTCGCCGGATGCAGGTGACGCTCGTCACCGATGACCGGCCATTCCTGGTTGATTCCACCACCGGTGCAGTGACGGCAGCGGGCCTCGACATCTATCGCCTGCTGCATCCCGTGATCCCGGTGCGCCGCGACGAGGCCGGCATCGTGATCGAGGTCGGAGGAGAAGCCCCCCGCGAATCGGTGATCGTAATGGAGGTGGAGCGCGCCCCCGCCCGTCGGCGCGCGGAACTTCAGGCAACACTCGAAGGGATCTACGAGGATGTGGCGGTTGCGGTTGCTGACTGGCAGGCCATGCTGGCGGCGCTCCGGGCCGCCGCGCGCCGCCTGAACGACCAGCCGCCGCCGATTGCCCCGCATCTCCTGTCCGAAACGATCGCCTTCCTGGACTGGATTGCCGCCGACAATTTCACATTCCTCGGCGTGCGCGGCGAAAATGTCTCGCTCGGCCTCTTCCGACAGCGCGATATCGGCCTGCCAGACACCGATGCCCTTGGCCCCGATCTGCCGGTGGTGATCAGCAAAAGCCCTGACCTGTCGACGGTCCATCGCCGCGCCCCGCTCGATGTGCTCACGGTCCGCCATTACGACAGCCAGGGCAGGCCGACCGGAGCCAGCCATTTCGTCGGTCTCTTTACTTCGATTGCCCTTTCCGAAAGCCCACGCCGCGTGCCTCTGGTCCGGCGCAAGGTGGCCGAGGTGACCGAGCGTCTCGGCTATGATCCGCGTGGCCACGCCGGCAAGGCGCTTGGCCACGTCATCGAAACCTTTCCCCGCGAAGAGCTGTTCCAGGTTGATGCCGACCGGTTGACAGTGATGGCGGAGGGCCTGCTGTCACTGCTGGATCGGCCACGGCCGCGCCTGTTCCTGAGAGTTGATGCCGCGTCACGGACTGCCTCGGTGATCGTCTATGTGCCGCGCGACGCCTATTCCAGCGACCTGCGGGTGCGGATCGGCGCCATGCTGGAATCGGCACTGGGCGGACGCCTGGCACGCTACGAGATCGAACTGCGCGGCGAGGGTCTCGCACGGGTCCATTTCGTGTTCGAGGGCGTGACCGAAGAGCCGGACGAGGGCGATCTGAACACGCAGCTCGCACGCCTCACCCGCGGCTGGAACGAGGCGCTCGAAGTCATGCTGGCCGAGGTCGCCGGGCCGGCACGCGCAGCCCGTCTGGCGCTCACCCATGGCAAGGGGTTCAGTCTCGGCTACCGAAGCGAGTTCAGCCCGGCGGAGGGTGCCGAGGACATTCTCCGGCTTGCCGAACTTTCGACCTCTGATGAGCGCCTGGCATCGCTCTATCGCCGTTCCGGGGATCCGGAAACGACCATTCGTCTCAAGGTCTATCGCCGTGGCGAGATCATTCCGCTTTCGGATGCTGTTCCGACACTGGAGAATTTCGGCTTTCGCGTGATCGAGGAAGTCCCCTTCGATCTTGCCGGCGGCCGTATCGGCTGGATCCACGATTTCAAGCTCGAGGTGGTGACGCCGCCAAGGGACTTCCAGGCGTTCGCGGCCCGGGTCGAGCCGGCGCTTGCTGCGGTGCTGTCTGGCGCCCAGGAAAATGATGCCTTCAACGCGCTCATCCCCGCGGTCGGGCTGGACGCGGTTGAAACGAACTGGCTGCGCGCGCTGTTCCGTTACCTGCGGCAGACCGGTGTCTCCTATGGAGTCGCAACCGTGGTGGACGCGCTGAAGCGCAACCGCGCGGCAACAGAGGCACTGGTCGGACTGTTCCGCGCCCGCCACGATCCTGCTGCTGGCGAAGGCGATGCAGACGCGGCCGGGCGCGTGTTCGACGATCTTCTGGCACAGGTGGATGGCATCGATGACGATCGCATCCTGCGATTGCTCGGCGGTGTGACCCGCGCGATCCTGCGCACCAACGCCTTCGCCCCTGCGGGCCGCAATGCGCTCGCCTTCAAGCTCGACTGTGCTGCCGTTCCCGGCCTGCCAAGGCCACTCCCCTGGCGGGAGATCTGGGTCTATGCGCCCCGGGTTGAGGGCATTCACCTGCGTGG
>JBKBXK010000026.1:0-15075 GCA_046314095.1 Thermaurantiacus sp.
TGCGGGTGCCGCGGCGCCGCCCCCTGGGCTGGACCTGCAGCTCGGATTTTCTGTGCGCCAGGAGGGAAGTGGTGCCTATGTGCCTGGAGAGGGGGGTGCCCAATGGGCCGCGCGGCCGCAGCGGCGCGGCTTCCTGCAGCCCGTGCGGCTGATCTACACGGTCGACGTCCGCCTG
Source organism: Thermaurantiacus sp. (assembly GCA_046314095.1). Lineage (GTDB taxonomy): Bacteria > Pseudomonadota > Alphaproteobacteria > Sphingomonadales > Sphingomonadaceae > Thermaurantiacus. The sequence goes on from JBKBXK010000026.1 coordinate 176, forward strand.
GTCGACCGGGGAAGCGGGGCCGAAACCGTGCGCGCCCGGGCGCTGTCGCAGCAGCCGAAGGGCGACGCACAGGCGGTGCTGGAGCAGCTCACCGACTTGGCCGTAGCAGCGCTTGCCACAGGCCGGTAAGGGCTCAGGCGATCGGCAGCCAGAAGCCGAACTGCGACCCTTGCCCCTCGGTCGAATGCACGAAAACCCGGCCTTGATGCCGCTCGATGACCGCCTTCACAAAGGCGAGCCCCAGGCCTGAGCCGGGCGTTTCCGTCGCCGGCGCCCCATCCGGCGCAGCAAGGCGCTGAAACGGCACGAACAATTGCCCTATCTCGGCCTCTGCAATGCCCCGGCCTTCGTCGTCCACCTCCACAACGACGCGGCCGCGGTCGAGGCCCTGCCGGGCTCGCGCGACGATCCGGCTGTCCTCGGGGCTGAACTTGATCGCGTTGCTGAGATAGTTGGTGATCGCGCGCGTTATCAGCGCCCTGTCACCCGACACGAGCAGCGGCTCGTCCGGCGTCAGCGTTTCGATGCGGATGCCCTTTGCCCGCGCCAGGGGGAACAGATCGTCGGCCGCATCCATAAGGGCATCGCACAGGTCGAATGTCTCCAGATTGAAGCGTCCGGATTCCGCGCGCGCATATTGTACGAAGTCGTCGGCCAGCCCGAGGGTCTGATGGGCGTAGCGGCTGAGCCGATCGGCGATGTCGCCTGGCACCCGACCTTTCTCCGCATCAAGCACGGCGAGAAGGGCCGCCTGCGGGCTCCGCATGTCGTGCGTCAGCAGGCGAAGGGCATCCTCACGCTGCCGCTCGGATGCCCGCAGATCGGTGATGTCGGCAAAGCGCGCGATCCAGCCGAGCGGACGGCGTTCCGCATCGGTGAAGAAGGCGAGGCGGATTTCCAGCGACCGGCCGTCCGTCAGCCGGGTTTCATAGCCATGTTCTGGCGGGAGATTGCCGTCACGCAATGCATCCAGAAGCTCGGCCGCACGGGGATCCGGGAAGGCCGGATCCGGGTCCAGCGTCTGAAAAACGGCGGCCAGCGGCCGACCCTCGATCACGCCGCCGAGCGGACGCTCGAAAAGCCGGTCGGCAGCTGCATTGGCAATCAGCACCCGGCCATCGAGATCCGTGACAAGCGCTGCATCCGGCAGATTGTCGAGCGACTGGGCAATGAACTGGCGCAGGTCGCGCACGTCGCGGATCGCCTCGTGCATCAGGATTATCTGGCGGCCGACCGGATCGCCGCGAATCTCGACCCGATGCCTGGGAAGCATGGGCTCTTCGGCCGTCAGCTCGTGCAGCTCGCGGATCATGTAGCGATTGGCGACGTCGAGGCGCCGCCAGCCCCACAAGGGAAAGATGAGCGCCAGCGCGGAAAGACCGGTTGCCGGGGGCAGCCAGAACCGGAAGGCCGACAGCGCAATCACGCTGGCCAGCACGACGACAACGGCAAGCGCCACACCGAGCCACAGGTTGATGCGGGGCCCGAATCGCAACAGGCTCATCATCAGAAGCCAGAGCGGCAACAGCGAGAACAGCTGCACCGCCCATTCGGGCGCGGGCCGGATGAGCCGCCCGGCCTGCAGTGCATCGAGATAGTTGGCGTGGATTTCCACACCGGCCATCGTCTCCTCGGTTCCCGACATGGGCGTGGAAAACCGGTCACCCAGACCAGCCGCCGTGGCGCCGATCAGCACGATGCGTTCGTGCAAGAACTCCTCGGGAAGCCTTCCTTTCAGCACGTCCACGAACGGAATCTGCGCATAGGCGCCCGGCCCCCGTGTGAAAGGAATGAGATCCCGGCTTGGCGCGAGAATCGGGCTTGAGGGTTCCGGATCGGGTGCATCGATGGTCTTCGCATCACCAGCCGCTACGGCCATGAGTGCTTCGGAGAGGTGCAGGAACCGCCTGCCCAACGGATCTTCCAGGCGATCAACGCCGCGAACGACGCCGTCCCGGTCAGGCCGCGTCACGACATGGGCGACCGCGCGGACCGAGGCTGCGATGGCCGGTATCGGCTCCACAAGATCCGATGGGCGTCCATCACGACCCGGTATTTCGATAAGATGCGGAACAACGGCGCGCCCATTGGCAGCAAAGGCTGCGCCAAGCGCCTGATCCGCCTTCGCCGAGGAATATGGCTCGAGAAAGAGAACGTCGTAGCCCACCGCACTGACGCCGGCCGCCGTCAGTTTCTGCATCAGGTCTGCATGAAGCTCGCGCGGCCAGGGCCAACGACCAAGTTCCTCGAGGCTGCGATTGTCGATCGCGACAATCAATATGCCCTCGCTCGCCTCGCGCGGGACCAGCCGCTGGACGGCATCGTAGAGCAGGTTCGAAGCGCGGTCGGGCGGCGCAAGGCGGTTCACAACGATGATGGCAAGGCTCGCGAGGATCAGAATCGCCCACCATTCGAGGAGCATCCTGCCGCTGCGGACCTCCAGCATGTCCCGCGCCGGTTCGCGTGTGACACCTGACGCAACCACATCGATGGCGGGCGAAGCGATTCCCTGGGCGGGCGCGACTGCCGCCGATGGCTTGCCGCGTGGCGGCGGCGCGTTCAGGCCTGCCTCGCGCCCCGCACCCGGGCCCGCCGGCGCAGCGCAACGCCCAGAAGGCCGAAGCCCGTCACCATCATCAGCCAGGCCTGCGGCTCAGGGATTATGCCGGCGCCGGACCCTTCGCTCGAGCCCCAGCCAGGTGGCGGGACATTGGGCATGCCCGGATACCACGGCACCGCGCCATCCGGGGGCATGTTCGGCATCCCCGGCGGACCCTCGGGAGCCGGAACCTGCGGGAAACCGCCGCCGCCGGTTCCGCCACCGCCCGGCGGAGGAACGGACGGGAGGCCGGGAATGATCGGAGCCGGCGGGGAATCTGGCCCTGAGCCCGGGGATCCGCCGCCTCCCGACCCGACGCCACCTCCGCCAGAGCCGCCCCAACCACCACCGCCAGAGCCGCCCCAGCCGCCGCCGCCAGAGCCGCCCCAGCCGCCGGGGGGCGGCAGCGCGGGACTGCCACCAGACGAGCCGCCAGCACCACCCGAGGGCGGCGTGGATCCGGCCGCGCCCTGCTCCGCAAACGGATCGGCGTCGCCCTCTCCGAACACGGGGTCCGTTCCGCCAATGCCTCCGCCGCCAATCCCGGACCAGTCCGTTTCAGGAAGCGTGCCACCCCACCCTGGGACCGGGCTTCCGCCGGATGTGTCTCCGCCACTACCGCCAGGGCCTCCGCCCGATCCGGAAGACCCGCCGGCAAGGGCGGGAAGGCTGCCGGGAGCCTTTCCTGCCGGGCCGGCACCGCTTTCGGCCCAGCCTTTCACCGGCCCGCCCTCGCCCACCGTCAGCGATTCCGGCGGCAGCCAGGTCTCGGTAAGCTCCCCATCGACCACCTCCTGGACGGCGACCTGCCAAGCATAGTCTCCGTCGGGCAGGTTCACGAGTGTGATCTGGGGTGCGCGAAGCCCTGCCTCGTCGATCAGCCGCTGGTCGCCCGGGCCCGCTGCCCGCAGGACGAACCGATACCGCGTGGCCTCGTCGGTGCGGCCCTGCCAGCGGAACAGGTAGGAGTTGCCGTCCACCCGCTCACCCTCGACCGTCTCCGGCCCGTCCATCGCCTGCGGCCTCACCAGGCCGATCTGGCGACGCTGGAAGCTCTGCGTTCCCGGGCGCCCGACGAGTCCCAGCTGGTCGATCGCGCTCGCCCGCACGAACAGCGTGCCGTCCGGCACGTCCTCGAACTCGGCCACCACGTCTGCCGTCTCGATGCTTGCGAAGCGGTCGACGAACCCCGCATCGGAAGCCAGCTCGACGAGATATCGTGTGGCTCCGGGCAGGGGCCGGAACCGGAATACCACCTTCTGGCCGGCCTGAACGCGCGCCGGCTGATCAATGGATGGCGCGGGCAGCAGGGGGACCGGCGTAGACACACCGGCGTCGGCCGTGGCGAAGGTTCCGAAATCGGCGTGCACGATCCGCTCCACATCGCGGACACCGGTAACACCGACACGGCCCTCGATCGTCTCCTGCGTGAGGCGCATTTCCTCCGGCGTGAAGCGAAGTCGGAACTGGGTTCCACGCACGGCAGCAACCGCTACGGGTGTCGTCACCTCGAACCGGGATTGCGGCTCCTTCATGGGCACCACCCGCGCCTCGGCGCGACCGGAGACCAGCTCGAACTGCCGGTCGATGGCCCCGCCAAGCGTGTATTCGCGAAGTCGGGCAATCCGGACGGTGCTTGCCGATGGCATGGTGACAAGGCTGCCGTCTGGCATGGTGAAGCTGACAAAGCCGTTCCGCGCCGTCGCGATGATGTCGCCCTCGCGCACTCGCGTGCCGATCGCGATCGGCGTCACCGTTCCGGCCCGCGAAACGGTCACCTGGCCGCGGAACGCCGTCACCTCCGCTTCGATCGGGCGCGCATTGAGCCAGGCGGTGTTGAGCGCAAGTTCTCGACCGACCGGGATCCGGCGCACATCGGCAATGCGGTTTGCCTCCTGCGCCCGGCGCCAGAGGTCGGGACGGACGAAATGTGCGCGAGCCAGGCCCTCAAGCGTGTCGCCAGGCCCCATGCGGTAGGTGATCCGGGCGCCCTCGGCCTCTGCCTCGGCGAGCGCGCGCGCAGCATCCTTCACGCCCTGCGGAATCGCAGGCGTCATGCCGCCAAGCAGCAGCAAAATGATCAGGAGGGCGCGCGGAGACATGCTATACGCTCATGGCCCCAGGGCGGCCCCCCGCCCCGTCTCGTTGTCATCTCCCTGTCCCGACCCAGTGTCGAGCACCTCCGACGGGCCGTCCTCTCCGGCGGTGGGCTCCAAGCGATAACCATAGCTGTAAACGGGCGAAAGTCGATATCCGTTTTCTGCCCGCAGCCGCAGCTTCGAGCGAATTCGCGACACATGCGCATCGAGCGTGCGGGTCTCGGCATCCGGGCTCTGGCCCCAGATTGCGTCCAGCAGGTAGGAACGGGAGAGCGGCCGCGACATGTTCTCGAACAGCATTTGCGCCAACGCAAACTCCTTCGCGGTCAGCTTCACGGCTTCGCCCTGGAAGCTGACAGTCTGGGTTGCGGTCTCGAACTGATAGACCCCATAGCTGGCACTACGTGGTGCCGGGCGGTTCAGTTGCGCGCGGCGCAGCGCCGCATCCACCCGGGCCAGGAACACGTCGGGATGCAGCGGCTTCACGATATAGTCATCGGCCCCTGCCGAAAGGCCCGTCACGATGTCGTTGGCGTCGGTCCGACTGGTGATCATCAGCACTGGAAGGCTTGCGTGCTGGCCCTGCCGCACGGACTGAAGGACCTCGATCCCGGACAGACCCGGCATGTTCCAGTCGAGAACCAGGAGGTCAAACGTATCCTGGCGCAGCCGGTTGACGAGGGTGCGTCCCTGGTGAAACACCTCGCAGCTATGGCCGCGACCCTCCAGCAGCCGGGCCACGAGCTCGGTCTGGGCCTTGTCGTCATCGAGAACTGCACAGCGCATCCACACATCCCTTTGCTGTGCTTCGCAATACGCGCACGGCGGCACGCGGCGCGAAGCCGGCGTCCACACCAGTTAACGGTCTGGAACGAACAAAACTGTTAACAAGCGATTCGATGGCGCCACAAGACGATTGCAGGGGCGCCAGACCAGCCCGTTGCCGGGCGAGCGCACCAATGCGAGCGACCCGAGCGACCCGAACGACCAGCGGCGCGGATCCGGTGGCCCAAGCTACCAAGCTACCACGAGAGAGGCCGCCTCAACCGAGCCGGGGCCGCAGACCGGGTTCGTGGACTTCAACCACCACCGCTTTCGCTAACCATCTTTTCCGCTGGAACCATCCCAACCGGACCTATTCTTCCTTGATGGTGATGGTGCCCGCGCCTATCGTCGGCGCAAAACAACCGTGGTCGCGAAAGCAGGCGGGCAGCAGACCAGCGCGGCCCGCCAGGTCGGGCAGATTTCAACAAGGGGACAAAACCGATGACGACCATGTCCAGGTTCCGCGCAGTGATTGGTCTGGCGGCGACCGCAGTTCTTGCCATCACGATCGCCGCGCCCGCGGATGCGCAATCGGGTGCGCGCAAGCAGCAGGTCAAGCAGAGCAACGAGATCCCGGTCTGCACCAAGCGGCTGGGGACGGTTGCCGTCGTGGAACCAGACGAGAACTGGTGGCGCGCGTTGGGCCTTGGCTCGCCGGAGGCGATCATCAAGACATTTGTTGCCCGCTCGGGCTGCTTCGGTCTCGTCGATCGCGGCCGCGGGCTCGCAAGCCGCAACATCGAGCGTGCGCTGGCTGACCAGGGCGAGTTGCAGGACGGCTCCAACGTCGGCCGGGCGCAGGTCCGCACAGCTGACTATTTCATCGTGCCCGACATCGTGACCCGTAATGCCAACGCCGGCGGTGGCAATATCGGCGGCCTCGTTGGCGGCATGCTGGGCGGGCGCCTCGGGGCCGCGATTGGCGGCGGCATCAATGTCCGGCGCAGCGAGGCCAATGTCACCCTCTCGCTGGTGAACGCGCGGACCACGGAAATGGAGCGGCTGACGGAAGGCTTCGCCCGGAAGTCCGACCTCGGCTTCGGCGCGGTGGGCGGCATGGCCGGGCCGGGCGGCTTTGGCGCCATGGGCGGCAGCAGCTACGAGCGGACAGAGATCGGACAGGTGATCGTCCTCGCCTACCTCGACGCCTACACCAGCCTGGTGCGCCAGCTCGGCGGGCTGCCCGAAGATGCGAGCGCGGCTGCACCAGTCGGCCGCTGATCGGAGGAATGCGTAAGAGAACAGGGCGCCGGGCCAACATCCCGGCGCCCTTGGCGCTCGATCAACAGCCCCGCGAGGCTCCCACGTCGCCTTTCTGCGACTTTGCAGCCACACCAGAGCAAAAAGCGCCGCCAGCATGACAGATTCCTGACAATCGCGGCCCGATTGCCGACGGCCCGCCCATTGCCGGGGGGGCAGCTTCATCGCATGACCAGCCCACGGGCAGGGCGCACCGCGACCCTGTGCGAGTTTGGGAGAGGGAAAGACATGGCCGAAGCCAAGAAGCCGAATGCACTCCAGACCCCGCTGACACCGTCGGCGGATCTTGCCGCGATCGTCGGAGGCGGGCAGATCACCCGCGGCGAGGTCGTGAAAAAGGTCTGGGACTACATCAAGGCGAACAACCTGCAGGATCCGAAAGACAAGCGCCGCATCAACGCGGATGCCAGCCTCAAGAAGATTTTCGGTGCCGACAGCGTCACGATGTTCGAGATGAACAAGCACCTGGCCAAGCATCTGAGCTGAGCCAGCTGGTTGCGGGCAGGGCCGGCTCAGCCAGCCGGTGCCTGCCCCGCGACGGCGATAACGGTGCGCGGCCTCAGGCGTGTCAGCCGGACACCGAGGCCAAGCAACGGCGGGAAGGCTTTGGCGGCCTCCAGCAATCGGACAGGTCCTGCGGCCGAACCCTCGATCACCCGCTGCATGCGCGTGGCCCGCGCGATGGGCGACCGCACGTCTCGAAGCAGCGTTCTTCGATACTGTTCCAGTCCCTCACCGGCCAGGAGCGCGCGTACGGCCAATGCCGCCCCGTGGAGAGCAAGGCTCATCCCCATGCCGGTGAAGCTCGGGATCACGCCTGCCTGGTCACCCACCGGCCACAGGCCGGCGACGCGCCCACCCTGCGGCATCAGAAATCCATAGGGCACGCCACTGATCGCGAGCGGCCGATCGAGGAGCGGCACCGCGGCCTCCAGCCGGCGGGCCAGGTGCGGCACTTCGCTGCCCAGATCCGCGATAAGGGACTCGAACACGCCGCCGCAGGCGGCATGACGATCCGGCGTCACCAGAAAGCAGAGATTGGCCATCTCCCGCTCAACCATCTGCAACCCGGCATAGCCGCCGCGAAACAGGATGAGTTCCGTATGGCCGGCAAGCTCGCCTCGCTGCGCGGGTGAAAGCCGCCAGTAGGTCTTGAAGCCGACCAGATGGTCGATGGTGCCATCGGCAGGGCGCGGCAGCCCGCGCAGGTTGTGCTTGCCCGTCGCAAGGATGGCCGCCGCCGGGCGCATGTCACCGTGGGCAGACAGGAGAACGCCCTCGCTTTCCAATCCCCGCGCACTTACACCGCGGCGCACGTCCGCGCCGAGCTCCGCCGCCCGTGTCAGCAGCGCCTCGTCGAGGGTGCGGCGGGTGATCGATCTCGCCGTGAAGCCAAGCCGCGAACTGGCGACATGCCGGGCACCCACCAGCCGCATGTTAGTGATCGGAACGGCGCCCAGGGCCTCTGCGTCGATCCCGAGAGCAGACAGGTGAACGAGGCCCTCGCGGGACAGAAACTCCCCGCAGATCTTGTGATGCGGTCCGCGCTCCCGCTCCCACAGCATCGCCTTCCGGCCGGCAAGGCGCAGCCGGATCGCCGCCGCTGCGCCGGCAAGCCCGCCGCCCACCACCAGTGTGCCGGGATATTCCTCCAGGCTCATGGTTGCCTCAACCGCGAAACGCAGAGCCGGAACGGCATGTTCCAGCGGACTTCGGCGCCGGAAATGCCTGCCGCGGCCAGCAGTTCCTGCCACTCGGCCCGCACGAACGCGCGGCGCACCGAAAGCGGGCCGTCATGCTGCACGAAGCGATGCCAGCGCGCCGCGCGCGAAAGCAGCCAGAAGCCGCCCCATGCGAACCAGTGGCGGTGCAGGTCATTCACGAACCAGCCGTGGCTGGCCGCCTGCTCTTGCCAGCGCAGGAAGCGCAGAACCTCGGCATCCGAAAGATGATGCATGAAGAGGCTGGTCACGATCGCGTGCGGGGGCTGGGCCGGGGCATAGGCCAGCGCGTCCGCTTGCGCCCAGGCAATCTCCATATCCGCCGGCGTGGCAGCACGAGCCGCCGCGAGGCAGCGGGGGTTGAGATCAAGCCCGGTGAGTCGTGGCACAAGGCCACGCCCGCGCGCCCAGCGGTGGATGCTGCGGAGCATGCCGCCCTGCCCCACGCCCACATCCAGCACCCGCAGTTCGGCACCTGCCGGCCAGCCCGCAGTCAGCCGGTCAAGAAAGCGCAGCGTCGGCGGCGCGGCGCGGGTGAGGCGGTTGACCATCTCCAGGTCGGCGAGACACATGGCCATGTCGGCCTCGCTCACGTCCTCGGTGTCCATCCACTCCGGCTCGGTCGCCCGGCGGGAAAAGTCCGGCCATGCCGGCATCGGCTGCGGGCTCAGCGCTTCTCGAAGGTAAAGGTCTCGCACGCCATGCCCGGCCCGAAGGCCATTGCCAGGCCCGGCTCGCCGCTACCGCCTGGCTCTCCGAGAATCCGCTCCAGCACGAACATCAGCGTCGCCGACGACATGTTGCCAAACGCCTTCAGCACCGCACGCGATCGGTCGAGCGTCCCCTGACCCAGCGCGAGACCGGCTTCGACGGCGTCCAGAATGGCGCGCCCGCCTGCGTGCACGGCATAGAGTGGAAAGGCGTCCGCCGGGCGGTTGCGGAGCAGCCCGGCTGCCGCCGGCCCGTCAAGCGCGCGCGCGATGCGGCGCGGAACCTCGCCCGACAAGTGCATGTCGAACCCGGTGTCGCCGATGTCCCAGGTGATGAGGTCTTCGGAGTCCGGCAGCGCCAGGCTCAGGAAATCGCCGAGCCCCAGCCCCTCGGCGCGCGCCGAAACCAGCGCCGCCGAAGCCCCGTCACCGAACAACAGCATGGACAGCAGCTTCTCGATCTCACCGGTATCCTGAAAGTGGAGGGTGCAGAGTTCCAGATTGACCACCAGCACTTGTGCATCCGGGTCGGAGCGGACGAAGTGGTGCGCAAGCCGCAGGCTGTTCACGGCAGCGTAGCAGCCCATGTAGCCGACAACCGTCCGCTCCACGCCCGGGTTGAGGCCAAGCCGGCGGACGAGCACCTGGTCCAGCCCCGGCGCCATGAAGCCGGTGCAGGAGGCAACGACCAGATGGCTGACGCGCTTCAGGTCCGTCTCAAGTCTGCGGACCGCTTCCTCGGCGAGCGCCGGCGCCACATCGCCATAGCGCTCCATGCGTCGCGCCGTGCCGGGAAAGGCGCCGGGAACATAGAAGCCTTCCGCGTCGGCAACGAAGCCATCCGGGTTGGTGACCGGACGGAAGCTCGACCAGCGATGATCGATGCCGGAGCGGCGGGCCAGCCGCCGGAACAGCGCCTGCTCGCGCCGCCCCTCCAGCCGACCGTCCACGAAGCGCTCGAACGCTGCGTGGACATCGTGCGGCGGAACGGCGGTGGCGATGCGATTGATATGGGCAGCTGTCATTCGGGCTCCGGGGCATGGCGTGACGAAAGATGCGGCATGCGGGCCAGCGGATGCCGGGTTGCAACGGCCTCGACCAGATGGTCGGTCGTCACATGGGTGTAGATTTCGGTGGTGCCGATGTCGGAATGCCCGAGCAGGGTCTGCAACGTCCGCAGATCGGCGCCGCGAGCAAGCATGTGGGTGGCAAAGGCGTGGCGCAAGACGTGGGGGCTGATCCGCGCGGGGTCGAGGCCAGCCCGCGCCGCCAGCGCCTTCACCTGCTGGAACAGCGCAACCCGGCTCAGATGTCCGGCGCGGCCCGTCGATGGAAAGAGGAAAAGGCTGTCCTTTCTGACCAGCGCCTGCTGGGCAAGAGCTGCCGAGAGGGCAGGCTCCGAGATCGGAACGAGCCGCTCCTTCCCGCCCTTGCCGGTGACGATTGCGAAAGGCTGGCGGGGCCGGATTGCACTGCGCGGCAGGCTGACGAGTTCGGTCGCACGCAGGCCTGAGCCGTAGAGAAGCTCAACCAGCGCACGCAGCCTGATGGTGCTGGAACCGGGCGACGTCGCTTCGAGGGCGGCCAGCGCGTCGAACAGGGCATCCACCTCCGCCACCGAAATGGACCGCGGGAGCCCGCGGACGATCCTCTGCGGCGCGAGTGCGCCGGTTGGGTCGTCTGCACGCACCCCTTCAGACACAAGGAACCGGAAATACTGCCGAAGCGCCGAGCGTCGGCGGGCGAGCGAGGCAGCAGACAACGCGCGCCACTGGCTCAACAGGCCCACCAAGGCCGACGAATCTGCCTGCGCGAGCCGGCCGCCCAGCCGATCCGAGGCATCGCCGAGATCGCGTCCATAAGCGGCCAACGTATTCGCCGCCGCGCCCCGTTCGGCGGCCATCATGTCCAGAAAAAGGGCGATGCTGCGGCTGTCCGCAAGGTCAGTCATGCGGCAAAGTGGAGCCGGAGACCGGGCTCCGGCCAACGCACCTTCAGCAAACGCCCAGTGGTGGAAAGGCAGATGGCGGCTTCGCCCATGTCAGCCCCGCCGAAGGCGATGTTGGTGGTCAGCAGATCGTCGAAGGCGCGGATGAAACTGTCCCCGGTTTCCGGGTCGATGGTTGCGATGCCCGGGGCTTCGACCAGCGTCGCCTGCGCGATACGCCCGGATGCTAGGACAGCCATCGAATCGAGGAGCACACGGCCCGGAAAGCTTGCAACGACCCGGCCGGGTGTTGCCAGAAGCGGCGACGGCGCAAGCTCGCCTTTCCCGACGATGTCGAAGGCCAGAACCAGCCTGTGCCAGGTCATCGCGACATAGAGTGTCCTGCCATCTGGCGAGAGGCCGACGCCATTCGGCCCGTCGAGCGGATAGACGGCCGCCCGGATCCCGCTGCCATCGGCGTGCGCGTAGAACAGCCCCCCCTGGTCGCGATCGTGGTGACGGGATTTGCCAAGATCGGTGAACCAGAAGCCTCCCTCGGCGTCGAACACGATATCATTGGGTCCGGAGAGGCGATGGCCGTCGCAGCTGTCATAGAGCCGCTCGACCGTGCCGGTTGCAAGATCGATGCGCTCGATGCGCCCGGTCTCATACTCCGCCGACTGGTGGCCGGGGATGAGAAGTCCGTCCATCGAGTCCCACTCGAAGCCGCCATTGTTGCAGACATAGAGCGCGCCATCCGGGCCGAGCGCGGCGCCATTGGGTCCTCCGCCCGGAGTGGCAACCACCTGCTTCGACCCGTCTGACGTCACCCGTGTCACCCGGCCGGCCGCGATCTCGACGACGATGCAGGAACCATCATCGAGCATCACCGGCCCTTCCGGAAAGGCCAGTCCTTCGGTCCAAAGCGTCGCGTCGGCCATCGAGGCTGTCCTCCTGCGCGCCATCATCGGCGTGCAGGCGCAAAACCGCAAGCACACGCAGGCCACGGCTTGGCACGCCGAACTCGTTCGCCTAATGTTCTTTTGTGGGCGAGGCCGTTCTTCTCCTTCTGGTGGCGCTCGGCGCGGCGGCGCTGGCGCTGGTCCTTGGCTTTCTCCTTTGGGGCCGGCCGCTCGCCTCAGCGCGCAGCGATGTCGGCGTGCTGAGGCCCGCGCTCGAGGCGGCGCGCGACGAGGGCCAGAACTTGCGAGAGGCGCGCGCCGCCCAGGAGGCCAGAATTGGCGAACTCGTGCCCAAGCTGGAAGCGGCGGAGGCCGAGGCCCGCCGAGCCGCGCAACTCGACACGAGGCTTGCCGCATTCGAAGCGGCCGCCGCCGAGCGCGAGCGGGCGCATGAAGCCCAGCTTCTGCAACTGCGGGAAGAATTCCAGCGACTCGCCGGTGAAGCGCTGAGACTCGCCCAACAGAGCTTCACCGATCAGGCGGCCGAAACGCTGAAGGTGCACCGCGCCGAGGCCGACAAGGGGCTCACGGCAAGCAAGCAGGCGCTGGCAGATCTGATTGCGCCAATGCGGGAAACCCTCGGGCGCTACGAATCGGAATTGAAGGAGCTCGAGCAGAAACGGGAACAAGCCTATGGCAACCTCGCGCAGCAGCTGTCGGCCGTCGCGCAGGGGCAGGAGGCGGTACGCACCGAGGCTGGGCGGATTGTCGCCGCGCTGCGCTCCTCGGCCCGCGCTTCCGGCGCCTGGGGCGAGGCACAGCTTCGCAATGTCATGGAAATGGCGGGCCTGCGCGAAGGGATCGACTTTGTCTTGCAGGCGCATACCACTGAAGAGGACGGCAGCCGCCGGCGCCCGGATGCCGTCATCCGGCTGCCTGGCGGCCGAGAGTTGGTGATCGATTCCAAATGTTCGCTCCAGCATTTTCTGGCTGCGTCAGAAGCCCAAGATGATGATGCGCGGTCCGATGCGCTCAAACGGCATGCCGCTGCCGTTCGTGTTCATGCGCGCGGGTTGGCGGAGAAGGCCTACTGGAAGCAGTTCGCGTCGTCGGCGGACTTTGTGGTGATGTTCCTTCCAGGCGAAAATTTCCTGTCAGCTGCGTTGGAGCAGGACATGGACCTTCTTGGCTGGGCGCTCGACCAGCGGATCCTGCTCGCAGGGCCAACCAATCTGCTCGCGATCGCGCGGGTGGTGGCCATGGTGTGGCGGCAGGAGAAAATGGCCGAGGAGGCACAGCAGGTGGCGGCTCTGGGCTCCGACCTTTATCAGTCGCTTGTGACAATGGCCGATCACATCTCCCGGGTCGGGCGGAATATCGGCGAGGCGGCCGTCGCTTATAACGACTTCATCGGCTCTCTCGAAATGCGCGTGCTGGCGAAGGCGCGACGGTTTACCGAGCTTGGCGTGGAGCCGGGCAGGAAGGTGCTGCCTGAACTGCGCGCCGTCGACACCGGGGTACGGCCCATCAGCCGGCCGGAACTCTTGCCACCGGGGCAGGACGCTGCCGAATAGCTTGCCCGCCTTGCCGCTTCGGGGCCGACTGCTATAGCCGCGCCTCGAACTCCCGGCCCGGATGAACACCCGATGCGCACCGCTTCCCTTCGCCGCACGACCAGCGAGACCGACGTCGCCATCAGCATCAACCTCGATGGAAGCGGCACGCGGCAGATCGCGACCGGCATCGGTTTCTTCGATCATATGCTGGACCAGCTGGCGAAGCACAGCCAGATCGACCTTGAGATCCAGACGAAGGGCGACCTCCATATCGACGCGCACCACACCGTCGAGGACACGGGCCTGGCACTGGGCAGCGCGCTCGCCGAAGCGCTGGGCGACCGCGCCGGCATTGCCCGCTACGCACACGCCTACATCCCGATGGACGAGACGTTGACCCGGGTCGCGCTCGACATTTCCGGGCGACCGTGGCTGGTGTGGAATACATCATTCTCCCAGCCTCGCCTCGGCGAGATGGATACCGAGCTGTTCCGCGAGTTTTTTCAGGCGCTCGCACAGACCGGCGGCCTCACTCTCCACGTGGAAACCCTCTACGGTCGCAACAACCATCATATCGTCGAAAGCTGCTTCAAGGGGCTGGCCCGTGCGCTGCGAGGCGCGGTGGCCATCGATCCACGGCAGGCCGGTGTCATCCCTTCGACCAAGGGCACGCTGAGCGGGCAGTGACGACCGCCATCATCGACTATGGGGCCGGCAATCTGCGCTCGGTCGCCAACGCGCTGCGCGCGGCCGGCGAGGATCGTGCATTCGTGACGCACGTGGCAGACGAGGTGGCGCGGGCGGATCGCATTCTCCTTCCCGGGGTTGGCGCCTATGGTTCCTGTATCGGGGCACTGCGCGCGCTCCCCGGAATGGTGGAGGCAATGGAGGCGGCGGTGCTCCGCCGCGCAGTCCCGTTCCTCGGCATCTGCGTGGGGCTGCAACTGCTTGCCGATTTCGGCCATGAGTTCGGCAAACACGCGGGGCTTGGCTGGGTGCCCGGCGCAGTGACGCGCCTTGATCCGGCCGATGCCGCGCTCCCGATCCCCCATATCGGCTGGAGCGAGGTGTGCGCCACGGGCACAGGCGGGCCGGCCATGCCGCGCTGGGCCTATTTCGTGCATTCATACCGCTTCGAGGCGGCGGACCCGGCCGATGTCGCGGCACATGCGGACTATGGCGGGCCGGTGGTGGCGGCCGTCCGCCGCGGCAATGTGCTGGGCGTCCAGTTCCACCCTGAGAAAAGCCAGAGAGACGGCCTTGCTTTTCTTTCCGGCTTTCTTGCCTGGAGGCCATGAGCC
>JBKBXK010000027.1:0-14973 GCA_046314095.1 Thermaurantiacus sp.
GAGGAAGATGGGTGGTTCGGGCTGGGCTATGCCCAGGCCGAGGATCGGCTGGAGGGCATTCTCCTCTACTACCTCATGCTTCGGTCCGAGCTGGCAGCGCAGTTCGGCGCCGGCCCGGTGGGCGACAAACATGGCGTTGCCGGCTTGCCACCGGTGCAGTGGGACGATGCCGTCGCATCAGATCTCGAGATGCTGCGGGGCGGGTTTCTGGCCGACGCGCGGCGCAATCTGCCCGGCCTTCAACCGGAGGTTCGCGCCAATCTGACAGCCTTTGTTGCGGGCATTGCGCGCTATATGGCCGACAACCCGGATCGGGTGCCATCCTGGGCGCCGGTTCTGGAACCCGCGCTTCCGCTGGCGGCCGAGGCGCTGATGATGGGCGGCGTCAGTGGACCGCCAGCAGGCTGCGAACCGGCCGATGCCGAACAGAAGCAGTCGGAGCCGGGCGGTTCCAACATTTTTGCCGTCGCCGGATCGCGCACGCCAGACGGTGCCGCGCTTTTTGCATCGGATTCCCACGGGCCGATCGCGATCTTCGGGACGTTCTTTCACCCGGCCCGGATCCGCGCGGGCCCTGTCGACGCCTTCCTTGTCGACATTGCGGGCCTGCCGATCGGGCTGAAGGGCCATGGTTCGCATTTCGCCTGGGGCTGGGCGGAAGGTCCGCGCAGGCCGGCAGATTGCCTGGTGGTGGAGACGTCCGGCGCGGACGGCCGAACATTCCGCATCGATGGCAAGCCGCAGCGATTGCAGGTGGAGCCGTTTCGGCTGCGCATCGCCGGCAGCGACGATGTCGTCGGGGCGATCGAAACCAGCCGCCACAATGGCGTGCGCTCCGTTGTCGTCCGGCGCGAGGGCCGGCGGGCGTTCATCATCTCATCGGCCTATTCCGGTCGCGCGGGCGGCGCTGCCCGCCAGTTTCGCAACATGTTGCTGGCAAGCGATTGGGGGGCAATGATGAAGGCGCTCGACGCGCGCGAAATCTATCCGGGCAACATCGCCATCGGCGGCCCGAATGGCGGGATTCTCTTCGCCCGGCCCGGACGGATCCCCGTGCGCCCGGCAGGCTCCAGCGGCGCCGCGCCTGTGAGTGGCGAGACCTCGGCCACGGCCTGGCGTGGCATCCGCCCCTTTTCGGAGCTGGTGCAACTTCGTGATCCGGCGCCCGGCTACATTGCCAACGCCAACGTCAGCCCGGACATGATGTATGGCCAGCCACTGATCGACCCGGCCGGGTTTCCGGAAGATTTCGCGTTCGAGCCCGGACGGACGGGCACCCGGCAGCGGCGCGCCATTGAGCTTCTGGAGACAGGCCAGCCGATCAATCTCGAACAGTTTCTCCTGGTGGTGGGTGATGCCAATGTGCCGGGGCACGAGGGCTGGGCGACGGCATTGGCCGCGGCTCGGCTGGGAAGCCGCGTGGAGAGCGCGGGCGCCGAGGAGGAATTTCATCAGCGGCTCCTGCAGTTCGACGGGCATTTCGTTCCGCAGTCCGAGGGCGCGCTGGCACATGCCGCGTGGCGCCTGGCGCTGCGCACAAGCACTGACCCGAGCGCACGCGCGGTGGAGCAGGCAATCGCGAAAGGAGAGCTTCCGGACGAGGCCGGCCTTGCCCTGCTGCTGCAAGCGGCGCGCGATGCCATGGCATGGCTTGCCGGCACGGATCCGGAGGCAAGCACCTTCGGCGCCGTGTTTCGCACCGGGCGCGGCGATCACGACGCGCCGGCCCGCGGTCTCACGCTGCTGCCATTGGAGGGCGACTCCGGGGAACTGACCGACTTCGGGTCGCTGTGGTCCAGCGTCTACACCGAACGGGCCGAGGATGGCCGGATGGTGCACCGTTCCGGCACCCGATTGCCGTTCGCGGTGCATCTGGCTGACCCGATCCGATCGATGAGCCATGTTGTTCAGGGTGTGGATGACCGACCGGAGGGCCCACATCACAGCGATCAGGCGGGCGACTATGGCGAGGCTGTCTTCCGCTGGAATCATCTGCAAGCCGAGGACCTTGCGCGCCACCTGACAGCGGCCAGGACGCTTGTGCGGTAGTCGTGGAGGAACGGCCTTGTCTGTCGGGATCGATATGAATATGGTGTCATATTCTTTTCATGGAGCAAGCTGCATGGCCACTGCCTTCATCGCAACCCGGAATGCCTTTGGCTTCGGCATCGCCGCAGTCCTTGCCGCTTCCGCAACCGCTGCCCCGGGCCAGGCTGGCCAGCCCCAGCCTGCGGCCCAGACCGACGACATCATCGTCACGGCCAGCCGCCGGTCCGACCGGCTGATCGACGTGCCGCAGTCCGTGCAGGTGCTCGGCGGAGAGACGATCGAGCGGATCGCGGCGGCCAGCCTTCAGGATGTGGTGAACCAGTTGAGTGGCGTGACTGGCTTCGCCACCGGCACCGGCAAGGCGCGGTTCAACATCCGCGGGCTCCAGAGCGTCAGTGGTGGCGTCATCGACAGCGCCACCGTCGGCTATTATCTGGACGAGACACCGCTCGCCAGCGCTGCGATCACGCCCGACGTCATCCTCGAGGATCTCGAGCGCATCGAAGTGCTGAAAGGTCCCCAGGGAACGCTCTATGGCGAGGGCTCGCTCGGCGGCACGATCCGGCTGGTCACACGCCAGCCCGTCCTCGGCAGGCTGGAGGCCGGGCTTTTCGGAGAGGTTGCAGGAACACGCGATGGCGATGCCTCGGGGCGTGTCTCGGGCGTCGTCAATCTGCCGGTTGCCGACTGGGGCGCGCTCCGCGTGGTCGGCAGCTGGCTCAATCTCGGCGGCTTCATCGACGACGCCACCAGCGGCGAACGCAACGTCAATGGCAGCGAGCTGTCCAACCTCCGCACGCTGTTCCGGATCGTGCCCGCCGATGGGCTGGACCTGCAGTTCGGATGGGTCCGCCAGCGCGCCAGCGGTGGACCGGAACCTTTCCAGGCGCCCGGAGAGGATCGGGCGCTGCGCCAGGCGTTTCCGCAAGTCTTCAGCGACCGGTTCGACCTTGGCACGGCGACGCTGCGCTGGCGCGGCGAAGCCGTCGAGGTCGTCTACGCCGGATCGCGCTACGTCCGGCAGCGCAGGGAACTGCGCGACGAGCGGAGCTCGACCCTCCTTCTCGAGGCGTTTTTCGGCTTCCCCTTCAATGCCGGCCTCGAGGAAGACACGGTCTCGCCCGAGCGAACCTGGACGCACGAGCTGCGGGTGCTGTCGACCGGCGACGGTCCGTTCCGGTGGCTGGTCGGTGGCTTCCACAAGAACCGGCGGGTCGGGCTCCAGTCGACCAGCTTCGCACCGGATCTCGAGGCACTATTGCCTGGCCTCGGTGATGTCTTCTCGATCGACATCGCGACGCGCTTTCTCGAGACAGCGGCCTTCGGCGAAGTGTCCTACACGCTCGCTGACGCCATCCGGGTCACCGGCGGCGCGCGCTATTTCCGGCAGACCTATCGGGGGACAACCCGAAGCACGCTGATCGGTGTCGATGACGAAACCGGCCTGCCGATCATCAACGACACCGAGGCCCAGTCGATTTCGCAGGAAACCAGCAAGCCGCTGTTCAAGCTGGGGCTGGACTGGAAACCCAGCGACGACTCCATCGTCTATGCGCTCTTCTCGCAGGGGGTGCGCGGCGGCGGTGTCAACACGCGCCTCTTCCTCCCGGAGATTCCGCGAACCTACGGGCCTGACCGCGCCAACAGCTTCGAACTCGGGGCGCGCTATGTCGCACCGGGTCAGCGGCTCTCGCTCGGGGTTTCCCTGTTCCGGATCGACTGGTTCGATCTCCAGGTCCCGATCGTGCCCGCCGAAGGCATCGACTTCATCGTCAATGCCGGTCGGGCGCGGTCCCAGGGGGTGGAGCTTGAGGGCAGCCTCACACCTGCGCGCGGGTTGCGCGTGGGTGGCACCTTCTCGCTTGTCGATGCAACCTTGCGGGAACCTGTGTCCCTCGCCCCGCCCGGATCGGAAGCGTCGGTCGTCGTTCCAGCCGGCAGCCGGCTGCCGCAGGTGGCGCGGGAAAGCTTCAGCCTGTTTTCGGAACTGGATGGCCCGATCGCATCCGGTCTCGACGGGTTCGCACGGCTGGACCTCACCCACGTCGGCGCGCGGCAATCCGGATTGCCGATCGCGGTCGACGGCGTGGTTGCGGAGCCGGCCACGCGGCTTCCGGCCTACACGCTTGTAAATCTTCGCGCCGGCGTGACCCGCGGGCCGTTGGAACTGGCCCTCTTTGCCGAGAACCTGTTCGATCAGCGCGCGCTGCTGGCGACCTCGACCCCCGATGTCGAGGGCTTCCTGATCAACCGCCCGCGCACCATTGGCATCAATGCCCGGCTGCGCTTTCCCGGGCGCTGACGCCGAGCGCGGCGCGGTCCACCTTGCCGATGGGCAGCATCGGCAAGGCATCGCAGGTGATGAACCGCTTGGGTATCTTGTAGTTGGCCAGCCGCTCCCGGCACCAGGCGTCGAGCGCACCGGGCGCCACCGGCCTTGCCGTCACGACAAAGGCAACGCCAACCTCCTGCCAGACCGGATCCGGCGTTGCGACGACTGCGGCTTCCAGAATATCGGGATGGTCTGCCAGCACGGCCTCGATTTCGGCCGGCCAGATATTGTATCCACCGGATTTGAACATGAACTTCACGCGGCCCACAAGCTGCAGCGTTCCATCCTCCAGCCATGCGCCGGCATCGCCGGTCCGGAAAAATCCGTCGGCCGTGAATGCAGCCGCGGTTGCAGCGGGATCGCGCCAATAGCCGCAGAAGTTCTGGCCAGACCGGGCAAGGATCTCACCCGTTTCGGGATCCAGCCGGACATCGACACCGGGAAACGGGGCGCCGACGCTTCGGGCCAGAAGGTCCACTTCGGCTGTCGGCCCGAGAGACGTGATCGCGCTCGACGTTTCCGTCATGCCATAGTTGGTTGCAAGCCGCGGGCAGATCGCAGCCAGCCGGGGAATGAGCGGAGCCGGCATTGCGGCCCCACCCCACACGATCAGTTCGACCGACGACAGATCGAAGCGGTCGAAGTCCGGCAGATCGAGCTGCATCCGGAAGACCGTCGGCACCGAGCCCCAGATCGTCACCCGTTCGTCGGCCATGGTCTGCAAGGCGTCGCGCGGGTGGAAGGTCGGCTCGAACCGCTGAAAGCCCCCGGCCGCCAGCGCAGCGGCCCCGATGTCGACCAGATTGCCGATATGATTGATCGGCAGGAAGTTCAGAATCCGGAACGCGCGCACCGGCCAGAGCCTGTTCTGCGTCTGGGCGAAGCGGCAGATGCCGCGCTGGTGCAACAATGCCCCCTTGGGACGTCCGGTCGAGCCCGACGTGTAGACGATGAGGCAGGGCTGATCCGGCATGGTCTGGCCGATGCGGGCATCGAGCACGGCTTCGCTCGCCAGCCCCCCGGCAATCAGAGCGGCGGTCAGTTCCGGTTCCGACGGCGCCGAAACGAGACCCATCGAAGGACGGAAACCCGGGGTCGGCGGAAAAAGGTCGGGCAAATCGTCCGCACACGCCAGCAACATGGCCGGTTCCGCGTCCCTGATGGCGGATGCCAGTTCCGGCAGCCGATAGCGCGGGTTCAGCCCCAGCCAGATTCCACCGATCGCGGCAGTGGCAAGGAAACTGGCCCAGGCGAAGATGCCCGGCGGTGCCAACACCGCCACCCGATCTCCGCTTTGCACGCCGCGATCGATCAGCGCAGCCGCAACCGTGCGGATCAGGGCACGAAACTGCCGGTAGTCCAGCCGGGTCTCGCGATCCGCAACCGCCTCGCTCGCCGCTGGCGCCCTCTCGACCATGTCCCAGAGGCGTTCTATCACTGCGCGGAAGCGATCTGCGATGGCGGGATCCAAAGCGCCAGCCAGTCGCCGACCAGAGCCGGACGGTCGGAGCCGGCGATTGCGACTTCGCAGGCAAAGCACGCCAGTTCCCTGTCGTCTGCGGTGCGCCGTATCTCGCGCATCGTGAAGGTGCCCCGGACATGCGCATCGGCCGGCACCGGTGCGATCAACCGCAGCCTGTCAAAGCCATAGTTGATGAACGCCCCCTCCGGACGATCCACATCCCCTGTCGCGGCCCGCAAGAGGTGGGTGAGAAGCGACATCGTGAGAAAGCCATAGGCCACCGTGCCGCCGAACGGGCTGTGGCGCCGTGCCCATTCCGGTTCGATGTGCATCGGGTCCGGATCGAGCGTGGCTGCCCCGAACTGGTCGATCATGGCCTGCGTGACTGCGACCCAGGGCGATGGCCCGATCGCATCCCCGGCGCGATAGGGAAATCCGGTCGCTTCCCGGTCATGGTCTGCAGGCATGGAACATCCTCCGCGGGCAATGCAAAAACTGAGAGTGGCTTCATATTCATACAATCTCTTGACTTCAACCCAGCTTCGGCCATGACCGGACGGCCGGCAAAAGGGCGAAACGGTTCTGGAGCGTTTAGGCAGCATGGCATCGACACGGCGCGATGACGCGAACCCGGGCCAGAAGCTCACCAAGGGCGAGCGAACGAGGCTGCAGCTGATGGCAAGCGGTCGCCTGCTGATGGAAAAGCACGGGTATCACGGATTGAAGGTCACGGAAGTGGCCCGCGAGGCCGGCCTGTCCGCCGGGGTCTTCTACATCTACTTCAAGGACAAGGACGCCCTCGCGCTCGCGATCTTCGGGCAGCTGGTGGAAGAGGCCGTTGCGACCATATTCGGATCGCCCGCGCCGGCCGACCCGTTCGAAGCCATTCTCGATGCGAACAGGCGGTACATCGGCCTGATCCTCGATGGCGGCGGCCTGATGCGGGCCATCATGCAGATGCTGGACCAACTGCCCGAAGCCCGTCGCCTCTGGTTCGAGATGAACGGCCGGGTGGCGCGTCGGGTGGCCGCCGCGCTCGAGCGGCGCGAACCAGACGCCATTGCCGGCGCCGAGGCCCGCCTGTTCACGGCACATGTGGCCCAGGCCATGATCGATACGATTCTCATGAACCTCGTGTCATATCGCAATCCCGACCTGACCTCGGTGGCCGATGATCGGGAGCGGCTGGTACAGGCCACGTCGGTCCTGTGGTTCCGCCTCCTTTACGGACGATCGCCCACCCCCCAGCAATGCCCAGCCGCGATCGACTTTCTGCCGGCACGGAGCGATTGATGCCCGTCACCGCCCTGCGGCGGACCTCAATACTGAATATGGCTTGATATTCATTTATAGCCGGAATACGAGGGCGGTGACTGGAGTCGACCCTGATGCCCCTCCCCCACCCCCTGCGCCAGACAACAGCCTTCCATCGCCTGGTCCACACCCTGCGATCGCGTGTCCCCGCGATGGCCGCCATGGTCATGATCGCTGTCGGCTGCGAAGCCGCTGCGGCCAAGCCGCTTCCACGCCTCCAGCCCGAGCGTTGCCGGGTCACGGTCCCGGATGTGGCGATGACCTGCGGGCAGCTTCTCGTGCAGCAGGATCGTGCCGATCCGGAAAACCGGCAGGTCCAGCGCCTGTCCTACGCCATATTGAAGGCGCGCGATGCGGCGCCCGCAGCCGACCCGATCGTGTTCCTGACGGGCGGCCCCGGATCAAGCGCCTTCTATTTCCTGCCGGTCATCGCCAACAGTCCGCTGCGCCAGCGTCGTGACATCATCGTCGTCGAGCAGCGCGGCAATGGCTATTCCTCGCCCAACCTGCTGTGCAACCCCGGCGAGCCGGCGACGCCCGAGGCAGTCCTCGCAGGCTTCCGGGCCTGCCGCGCTGAGATCGACCGGCGCGGGGTGCCCGTGCAGCCCTATGACACCACCCAGTCCGCGGCCGATGTTGCCGAGCTCCGGGTCGCGCTCGGGATCCGCGAATGGAATGTCTTCGGCACGTCCTATGGCAGCTTCTGGGCCTTGCGCACGCTGGCGGACCACCCGGACGGCATTCGGACCGTCATCCTCGACTCGCCCTTTCCGCCCCAGGCCACAGACAAGGATGAATGGGTCGCGCAGCTCAACGGGCTCGACGCCGTGTTCGTGGCCTGCGCTGCCGATGTCGACTGCGACCGCGCCTATCCGCAGCTCCGCCAGCGCTACATCGCCCTTCTGGAAGCGCTCGATCGCACACCGGTCACCGGGGCACGCGGCAGCTTCGGGGCCGCCGATGTGCACCGCCTGGTCGGAAACGTGAACTTCGAGACCGTCACGGTGCATCTGGTGCCGCGGCTGATCGCGGCCCTGGAACAGCAGGATCTGGCAGACGTGGAGCGGATTTCCGGCCTCAGCGGCTATCCGAGAGCGCGGGGCATCGACATGCGAAGGGTCTATTCCGCGGGCCTCAACGTCAACATTCCCTGCATCGACGACATTCCTTTCGACCCCCCGGCCGAAGATCGGCTGACGCTCCTCAGCCAGTGGCCCGATACCGTGACCCGGGTTGTCCGGGAGGTCGCGATGGACAACGAGCGGATCTGTCGCGAGGTCTGGCCGGTCCGTCCTGCGGGCAGGAACATGGGCGCGCCCGTTGCATCGGATGTGCCCGCGCTGATCACCGTCGGCGCGATGGACCCATCCACGCCGCCAGCGCTGGGCGAACAGATGGCGCGAACCTTGCCAAACGCCACCCTGGCCGTCCTTCCGGATTCGGCGCACGCAGCCCTGGTCAGGCCAAGTGCATGCGTGGCAGCAATCCTGCGCGACTTCCTCGACCAGCCCGGGCAGCGGCCTGAAACCGGGTGCCTGGAGCAGGACCGGCCCCGGTTCGCCCTGCCCGGCGAGCCGATCCGGCTTCCGGAACCGGGCAGGTGATCCGCGCGCTCGGAACATTCGTGGTCGCCCTCGCGCTGGCGGGCGCGGCTGCGGCCGGGAAAGGCGCGCCATCCGCGTCGCCGCCGCCACAGGAAACTGCCGCACGCCTGCAGGCCGCCATCGGGCTGGCCGATGCCACGCCGGCGGTGGTCATCGCCTTCCGCAGCGCAGGCTCGGACTGGCGTTTCGCAAGCGGGCTTCGCCATGCAGACGGGCCCCCTGCCCGGCCGGATGACCCCTTCCGGATCGCCTCCATCACCAAGAGTTTCGTGGCAGCCGCAGCCCATCGACTGGCCGAACAAGGGAAGCTCAACCTTTCGCAACCTGTCGGGCCGCTGCTGTCGGCCGAAACGCGCGCAACGCTCGAGGCTGGCGGCTATCGCACGGACCAGATCCGCGTGATCGACCTGATGACGCATCAGTCCGGCCTGCGCGACTATGCCACCTCGCGGGCCTATCTCAGCCGGGTTGCAGCCAATCCGCTGCGCCAGTGGACGGCTGCCGAACAGATCGCGATCGCGATGGGCCTTGGCCGCCCGTGGTTCCCGGCCGGGCAACGCACCCGATATTCCGACACCGGCTATGCCGTTCTTGGCGAAATCATCGCGCGGGCAACCGCGCTCCCCCTCGGAGAGGCCGTTCCGGTGCTCCTGGATTTCGAGCGGCTGGGCCTCAGGGAAACGCGCTGGGAGCAACCGGCGGCAGGCGGAGGAAGCGGGCTTCCGGCGAATGCCATTCACGCATTCCAGGGCAGCGAGGACACCGCCGCCATGGATCCGAGCTTCGACCTGTTCGGCGGTGGCGGGCTGATCTCCAGCGCGCCAGACCTGCTGACGGCGATGGCTGCGATGGTCTCGGGCACCCTCTTCCAGAACGCCGAAACGGCAGCCGAAATGCGGCGGCCCGTCCAGCCGGCCGACCGCGGTGGCTACGTCCGGACAGCGGGGTTCGAGGAACTCGTCTATGGAGATGCCGTCTGCTTCGGCCACAAGGGGCATTGGGGCACGCTGGCGGTGTGGTGCCCTGACCGGAACGCCGGGTTCGTGTTTTCCGTGAACGGCGCCAGCCGGCGCGCCTACGCGCGGGCTGCGCGACTGCATCGCATCCTCGCCGAAGCCCTGCTGAGCGAATATTTGACATTGCCGTGATAATGGTTTTCACGCGCTCGGGATGGGAACAAGAATGCTGCGGACGCCATATCTCCTGTTCCTCGGCGATGCGGCGGACCCGGGTGACGCCAAGACCGCGTTCGGCTTGCGCGACTGGTGCGACGGGGCCGCGCTTCTCGGGCAGCTGCGCCTTTCCGGCTGCACGGTGTCAACCGGCCTTCCGGACATGGATGTGGCAGGGGCCGCAGCAGCCGGAGCGGGATCCCTGGTCGTTGGCGTGGCACCGGTCGGCGGCCGCATCCCGCCAGACTGGCACCCGATTCTCGTTCAGGCGACCGCCGCGGGCCTCGACATCGTCAGCGGCATGCACGACCGTCTGTCGACCGTCCCCGGGCTGGTCGAGAGCGCCCTCCGGCACAATGTCGTCCTGCACGACGTCCGCCACAGCGATCGCCAGTTCCCGGCGGGAACCGGCCGCAAGCGCGCCGGGCTTCGTCTGCTCACGGTCGGCACGGACTGCGCGCTGGGCAAGAAATACACGGCACTGGCGCTTGCCCGGGCGCTGCGAAAGGCCGGGATCGCTGCAACATTCCGCGCCACGGGCCAGACGGGCATCATGATCGCCGGAAGCGGGATCGCAATCGATGCCGTGGTTGCCGATTTCATCGCCGGCGCAGCCGAGGCGCTTTCGCCGCCTGCCGAGCCCGATCACTGGGACATCATCGAGGGGCAGGGTTCGCTGCTGCATCCGGCCTATGCCGGCGTTTCGCTTGGCCTCCTCCACGGCAGCCAGCCCGACGCCGTGATCCTGTGCCACGATCCTGCCCGAAAGCGCCTTCTGGGGTTTCCCGAGTATCCGGTTCCCGGCATCGCGGAGGCCATCGACGCGGTGCTGCGCGCCGGACGGCTCACCAATCCGGCCATCCAGTGCATCGGGATCAGCATCAACAGCAGTGGCATCGCCGCATCCGATCGCGACGCGTTGTTCCGGCATCTCGAAAGCGCGTTCGACCTGCCGGTGCTCGATCCGCTGCGGGACCCGCTGGAGCCGCTGGTCGATCGCATGGCTGCGATGGCGGCCCGGTGACGCGCCGGGTGGAAATCCTGCGCGAGAGCTGGGCCTATGCCCAGCCGTTCCGCATCGCCCGTGCGACGGAAACGGTCCTCCCCGTCATCGTGGTGCGCATCCATGGCGCCGGTGGGGCGGTCGGCCGCGGGGAAGCCGCCGGCGTCGACTATGACGGCGAGACGGTCGCCGGCATGGTGGACGCGGTGGAAACCGTGGCGCCTGCGATCGCGCAGGGCGCGACCCGCGCCGATCTCCAGTCCATGCTGCCGCCAGGTGGCGCACGCAACGCCGTGGACTGCGCACTCTGGGATCTGGAAGCGCGGGAGACCGGCGTGCGGGTCCGGGACCGGTTGGGGCTGCCGCCGGCCCTGCCCATCCAGACTGCGGCCACGATCGGGCTCGGCGATCCGGAAGCCACGGCGTCGGCGGTTGACCGGCTGGCGCAGTGGCCCCTCCTCAAGGTCAAGCTGGATGCGCTGAACCCGATTGCAACGGTCGAACAGGTGCGCGCCCGCTGCCCGGAGGCGGCGATCATCGTCGATCCGAACCAGTCATGGACATATGCGCAACTCGTCGCCTGGGCCCCCTCCCTGGCAGCGCTCGGGGTCCGTCTGGTCGAACAGCCGCTGGCGCGGGGCGATGACCGGAAACTCCGCGACTATACCGGCCCGGTTCCATTATGTGCCGACGAAAGCTGCGCCACCGCCTCCGATCTCGCTGCCCTTGCCGGGCTCTACAGCCATGTGAACATCAAGCTGGACAAGTGCGGCGGACTGACGGCCGCACTCGAACTGAAGCAGGCCGCACATGCCCGGGGGCTTGCGGTGATGGTCGGCTGCATGGCCGGAACCTCGCTTGCAATGGCGCCCGCACTTCTGGTTGCGGAGGGCGCCGCGTTCGTCGACCTGGACGGCCCCATCCTGCACGCGGCCGACCGCCCGCACGGATTGCGATACGGGAATGGCATGGTGCATCCGGCCGCCCCCGAGCTCTGGGGCTGATCCGTCATGCGCCTGCCACGCTCCCTTTCGGCGGCCCTGGTCCTGCTGATCGCACATGTGCCGGTCCAGGGGCAGGCGCCGGAGTTCGCGCGGATGCAGCAGGATCTGGAAACGGCCGCGCAAGACGATCGGCTGCCCTCGATGGTGGGCGTCCTCTTCTCCGCAGACGCGATCATCTGGTCCGGCGCTGTGGGCCATGCCGATGCCGAAGGTTCGGTCGCTGCAACGCTCGACACGCCCTACCGGGCGGGCTCGATCAGCAAGCTTGCAACCAGCCTTCTCGCAATGCAGCTGGCCGCGGAGGGCCGGCTGGACCTCGACGCGCCGGTCACACACTATCTGCCGGATTTTGCACCGGAAAATCCCTTCGGGCAGGCCATCACGATGCGCCACCTGCTCGGCCATCGGGCCGGGCTCGTGCGGGAGCCGCCCATCGGAAGCTACTTCGATTTCGGGCCTGTGCCTCTGGCCACCGTCGTTGCGTCCCTGAACGAAACCCGGCTTGTGGCGCCGCCAGGGGGCGACCCCAAATACTCAAACGCCGGGTTCGCAGTTGCCTCGCGCGTGATCGAGGTCATCGCGGGCGCGCCATTCGAGGACGTGGCACGCGCGCGCCTGCTGCTGCCGCTCGGCATGCAGTCCAGCGGCTTCCGGTTCGCGGAATTGCCGGCGCGGCCCGCGCACGCGGTCTTGAACCCGCTGGGTGGCCCACGCGATCCGGCCCCGCTCGAGGAACTGGCGGCTGCCGGTGCCGGCTCCCTGGCTGCGACCGGGCGCGACCTCGCCCGCCTCGGCCAGGCCCTGCTGCGGGCCGCCCATGGCCGGGCGGACGGGCCGGTCACGCCGGCCATGCTGCAGGCGATCATCGATGGCCCAGCCGGAGAGCGGCTGGGGCTGGGCATCATCATCGACGCGCTCGACGGACATCGGCGGATCGGGCACGGCGGGGCCATCCACGGCTTCACCGCCGATCTCGCGCTCCTGCCGGATGCGGGAATCGGTGTCGTCACCTTTGCCACGGTGGATGGCTCCCGGGCTCCGTTCCGGCTGTCTGACCAGCTGTTGCGCCACGCCCTCGCGCAGCAGGGTGGCGACGCCCAGATCGCAGCGCTGCCGCCTGCCGAGCCATTGCCGGAACCGGTCTCCCGGGCGCTTTCCGGAACCTGGTCCGGTCCCGACGGCAGCCTCTTCGTTCGCCAGCTGGATGGCCGAACCTGGCTCGAGGCGCCGCGCACGGCCGCCGAACTCCGCCTTCGGGGCGGTCGGCCGTTCCTCGATCACGACATCGGCTGGGAGGGCGAGCAGGCAATCGACCTGGACGCCCAGACAATCCGCCTCGGGCAGGCCGTCTATCGCCGAACCACCCGCGCCCGGCCGCCGGCCGCACGCCCGAACATCGAAGCGCTGGCCGGTTTCTACCGCCGCGGCATCAACGAGCTGATCCTCTACGAACGGGATGGCGGGCTGCACATCAACATCGAGTGGTCCAGCTACGAGCCGCTGGCGATTGTTGCGCCCGACCGGCTGGCATTCGCGGCCGACTCCCGCCTCTATCCCGGCGAATTCCTCGATGTCGAACGCGGTCCAGACGGCAGGGCGAACGCCATTCTCCTGAACGGCATCCGGTTCGTGCGCGCCGCCGGCGTCGCCGAGGAGGAAGAACGCCGCCGGGCAGAGACCGCACCGCTGATTGCCGACGCGCGGCGCGCGGCGCGCGCGGCATCGCCGCCGGTTCAGCCCCCGGGGCTGGACACGCCCGATCTCGTCGATCTCAGACGCCACGCACCCGACCTCATCTTCGATATCCGCTATGCCACCTCCGACAATTTTCTGGGCGGCCCGATCTACCGCACGCCATTCGCCTTCCTGCAACGCCCGGCCGCCGACGCGCTGGTGCGGGCCGATCGGGCGCTCCGCGCCGATGGCCTGCGCATCGTGGTCCATGATGGCTATCGGCCCTGGTATGTGACGCGCCTCTTCTGGGAACTGACACCGCCTGAGGAACGGATGTTCGTCGCCGATCCGGCCGAAGGATCGCGCCACAACCGTGCCGCGGCCATCGATGTCAGCCTGGCCGACGCGGCCAGCGGCGCGCTTCTGGACGTGGCCGGAGAGTTCGACGAGGCATCGCCGCGCTCCTATGTGTTGCATGTCGGCGGAACCGATCTGCAACGCTGGCGGCGCGACCGGTTGATTGCAGCGATGTCGGACGCCGGCTTCGACGTCTATCCCCTGGAATGGTGGCATTTCGATTTCCGCGGGTGGGAGCGCTGGCCGGTGCTCAACATCGATGTGGACGCCACGCCTTGACCCGCTGGCTGTTCCTGTTGTGCGCCCTGGCGATGGTGGTGGCCGCGCGGGCCGGGGCGCAGGCGCCCCGCACACCCCCGCAGCCGATCGTCCCGCAGGATGTCGTGGCCTTCCTCGATCAGGCGGTGTCCGAAGCCATGGCGCGCGACAATGTCGCCGGGGTGGTGGCCAGCGTCGTCATCGACGGCAAGCCGGCCATCCACCGCGGGTGGGGCAAGGCGGCCCTGGACCCGACCCGGCACATGGATGGCGAACAGACGCTGGTGAGAATCGGGTCGATCGGAAAGGTCATGACCTGGATTCTCGTTCTGCAACAGGCGGAAGAGGGCCGGCTCGATCTCGACGCCGACATCAACACACAGCTGCGCGCAGACATCCGCGTGGCACCTGGGCCCGGGCGGGCCGTCACGCTGCGGGATCTGATGGCGCACCGCGGCGGGTTCGAAGACCGGGCGTTCGGACATCTGTTTGCCAACTCGGCCGCAGACGTCTTGCCTCCCGAACGCTGGGTGATGACCCGACAGCCGGCACGCGTGCGGCCTGCGGGCACGGCCTCATCCTATTCCAACTTCGCCACGGCGCTTGCCGGCGTCGCTGCGGTCCATGCCTCGGGCACGCGCGATTATCCCACCCGCATTGAAACGCGGCTGGTCCAGCCGCACGGCATGACCTCCTCGACCGCGCGCGCACCCGATCCGCCCCCCGCCGACCGGCCGGCCCCGC
>JBKBXK010000028.1:0-14971 GCA_046314095.1 Thermaurantiacus sp.
TCACGCTGGACCGCGGGGCGGCGCATCTGAAGGACGAGCTGATGCCGCGCTATGCGGAGCTGGTCTATAACGGGTTCTGGTTCGCGCCAGAGCGCGAGATGCTGCAGGCGGCGATCGACCATTCGCAGGCGCATGTTGCCGGCACGGTGCGGCTGAAGCTCCACAAGGGGCATGTGCAGGTGGTTGGCCGGAAGTCTCCGCACAGCCTCTATTCCAGCCGGATCGTGACCTTCGAGGACGATGCCGGCGCCTATGACCAGGCGGATGCGGAAGGCTTCATCCGGCTGCAGGCGCTGCGGCTGCGGCTGCTTGCGCGGCGCAATCGCAAGAGCTGATTTCTTCACTGTTCGGCGGCGGCGAACCGTGCTTGGGTGTTGGTGGCAATGAACGAGCAACCGCATCCGCCGCCGCTGCCCAAGCCGCTGACCTCTGGCGGCGGCACCGAGGCGCGGGTGTTTCGCGGTGCGCTGGTGACGATGCTTGCGGTCGGGCTTGGGCTGACGGTGTGGCTGCTGCGCGAGCTGATCCTGATCCTGATCGCCTGCGCGCTGGTGGCGCTGATGTTCGGCGAGCTTGCCATGCTGTTGCAGCGACGGCTCAAACTGCCGTTCTGGCTGGCGCTGTTGACGGCGGTGGTGCTGCCGCTGGCGCTTATCAGCGCGACCATCGGCGCGTTCGGCGCCCTGATGGTGGAGCAGCTGATGGCGCTGACCAGCGCGCTGCCGGCGGCCTATGAGGAGGTGCGCGCGTGGCTGGCGCGGACTGCGACCGGCCAGCAGGTGATCGACCAGGCCATGGGCCTGATGCCCGATGGCAACGCGATCGCCGGGCTTGTCCAGTCCGTTGCCTCGGGCGCGGGGACGGCGATTTCCACCTTCATCATCATCCTGGTGGGCGGCATCTATTTCGCGGCCCAGCCGAAGCTCTACACCACCGGCATCCTGAACCTGTTTCCGGCCGCGGCGCGGCCGGCGGTGATCCATTATACCGACAGCGTGCACCGGGCGCTGATGTCCTGGCTGAAGGCGCAGGGCGTCTCGATGCTGTTCGTGGGGGTGGGCACCGGCGTTGCCCTTTCTCTGGTGGGAATCCCGTCGGCGCCGGCGATCGGGGTGGTTGCCGGGCTGTGCGAGTTCGTGCCCTACCTCGGCGTGATCCTGGTTTCGGTGCCCGTCATCATCATCGGCTTTTCAATGGGCGTGGAAACCGGCATCTGGACGATTGTCGCCCTGGTCGTCGTGCAGCAGCTGCAGGGCAATGTGGTGACGCCCATGGCGCAGGCGACCATCGTGGAGCTGCCGCCGGCGCTGACGATCTTCTCGCTGATCGCGGCCGCGGTGCTGCTGGGGCCGCTGGGCGTGGTGCTGGCCGTGCCGCTGACCGTGATCGGCATGACGATCCTGCGCGAGCGGGCGAAGCTTGCGGCCGTGACCGTGCCGGTGGCGGCAAGCGAGGCGCTACCGCTGGACTGAGCCGCGCGCGGGCGCTCAGCGCGCCGGCGTGACGCCCATTTCCTTCAGGAGGGCATCGGCGCCGTCGACCTTTTCCATCACCCAGAGCATGTAGCGGGCATCGACCGAGATGGTGCGGGTGATGCTCTCGTCATAGTGCCAATCGGACAGCATGCCTTCGAGCGTGCCATCGAAGGCGAGGCCGACCAGTTCGCCGCGGGCGTTCAGCACTGCCGAGCCGGAATTGCCGTTGGTGATGTCGGTGGTGGAGAGGAAGTTGACCGGAAGCGTGCCCAGCCTCGGCGAGGCCCAGCGGCCCCAGTTCTGCGCGCGCACCTGTTCGAGCAGGCGGGGCGGACTGTCGAACGGGTCCTCCCCCGTTTCCTTCTCGATGAGGCCGCGCGGGGTGGTGAAGGCCGTCCACGCCTTCCCATCCTCGATGGTGCGTCCGCGCACCTGCCCCCAGGTGATGCGGAGCGAGCCATTGGCATCCGGGTAGAGCGCCCGGCCTTCGCTTGCGGCATGGGCCTTGACCGCCTCCATCCACGGCACCCGCGCAGCGTGGAGGCGGCCGGCGCGCTCCTTGCCGGCGGCGTCGGCTGCCATGTCGCCCGGGAAAGCCGCGACTGCGACGCGGATGAAGGGATCCTCGGAGGCGGCGAAATCTTCCGGCGCGCGGTCCATCCAGGCAAGCCGTGTGGCCGAGTCGGCAAGGCGCGTGTCGGCGTAGAGGCGATCGAGGCCGATGGCGGCAATCTCGGCTTCGAGG
Organism: Thermaurantiacus sp.; assembly: GCA_046314095.1. Taxonomy (GTDB): domain Bacteria; phylum Pseudomonadota; class Alphaproteobacteria; order Sphingomonadales; family Sphingomonadaceae; genus Thermaurantiacus. Next base: position 2,221 of record JBKBXK010000028.1, read on the forward strand.
CCCATGTTGCGCTGCGCCGGGGTGAGCGTGCCGACCTCGGCGAGCGCCTGCTCGAGGCTGGCGCGGTCGATATGCGCCACATATTGCGCGGAGATGCGGTTCATCCGGTCGATGAAGGGCCGGCGATCCCGATCCTGGAAGCCGCGCTCGCGGGTCGCATCCGGCTTCTGCTGCTCGTGCGCCCAGCGCAGCAGGTCGCGCGCGGCGCGCAGCAGCAGCGCGCGATCGAGCGTCGCGGCGATCACCCGGGTCCGGTCGGCGGCGATCACCTCGTCGATCATGCTGTCGTGGTTGGCGATCGCAAGGCCGTGGGTGCGGCGATTCTGGGGCCGGGCGGCCCAGGCGGCGAGCCGCTCCTCCTGGGCGGTCTTGATGCCGATGAGGTCGGCCGACCGGGCGACATCGAGCTGGCCCTGGATCTTCTTCTTGATATTGTCTGCCCGTGCTTTCAGCGAGGCGACCGCGATGCGCTCGGCATCGGTCTTTGCCTCGCGTTCCAGAAGCCCGGAATATTCGGTCAGGAGCCGCTGCTGGTTGGGATAGATGTCGGAATAGAAGGCGCGGGTTTCGGCCAGGGTGCGGAACCGTTCGGTGGTGCCGGGAAAGCCCGCGATCATCACGAAATCCCCTTCGCCGAGATCGCTTCTGGCAATCGCCAGATGGTTCCTGGGGCGGAAGGGGATGTTGGCGTCCGAGCGCGGGGCGGGGTTGCCGTCTGGACCGACCCACGCGCGGTACAGTGCGAAATCGCCGGTGTGCCGGGGCCATTGCCAATTATCGACCTCGCCGCCGAAGTTGCCGACCGGGCCGGCGGGCGCATAGGCGAGGCGCACATCCTGGATTTCGAGCATGGTCTGCAGGAAATATTGCGCGCCGCCGAAATAGGGGCGGACATCGCAGCGGCGGCCGGGGCGCGCCTCGCAGGCAGCGATGATGGCCTTGGCGTTGGCATCGAGCGCGTCGGTGCGGGCGCGGCCGGTGACGGTGGCGCCGATGCCCTGCATCATGCGCGCCGTCACATCGTCGAGCGCCTCGATCACGAAGGCCCGGGTTCCGGGAGCAGCGGGCACCTCGTCGGACAGGCGGTTGGCGACGAGGCCATCGCTGAGCAGGTTCCGTTCCGGGCTGGAGTTCGCCTGCAACGTGCCCTGCACGCAATGATGGTTGGTGGCGATGAGGCCGTTGGGCGAGACGAAGCTGGCCGAGCAGCCGCCGAGCCAGACGATGGCGTTCATCGGCGCGGCGGAGAGGTCTGCGAGCGCCTTGGGCGGAATCGCCAGCCCGGCGGCCTTGAGCTCGGCTGCAATCTCTGGCGCCTGGCGCGGCAGCCACATGCCTTCGGCGGCAAGGGCCGGCAGGGATGCGGCGAGGAGCAGGCTGGAAATCGCGTGGCGGACCATCGACATGGGCTTTCGTGAGGGGAGAAGGATCGCCCGCTGATAGGCCGCCGGAGGCGGGAGAGGCAAGCGTGCCGGAGGCCGTAGGGGCAGGCGTGCCGGAGGCGGTAGGGGCAGGCGTGCCGGAGGCCGTGGACGCAAGCGTGCCGGAGGCGGTTGCGGGCTGGTTCGCGGGCCGCGGGTGGCAGGTGCGGCAGCACCAGATGGAGATGCTGGAGGCCGCGCGGGCGGGGCAGCATGCGCTTCTGGTTGCGGCGACGGGATCGGGCAAGACGCTGGCCGGATTTCTGCCCGCGCTGGTGGCGGCCGCCGAGGGGCGGCGGGGTCGGACCATCTATGTGTCGCCGCTGAAGGCGCTGGCCGCCGACATCGCGCGCAACCTCGACACCCCGGTGCGCGAGATGGGCCTCGATCTTCGCATCGAGACGCGGACCGGCGACACCGGCCACGAGGCGAAGGCGCGGCAGCGGGTGGACCCGCCCGACATCCTGCTGACCACGCCGGAAAGCCTCTCCCTGCTGCTGACCTATGCCGATGCCGGGCCGGTGCTGGAGGGGGTGGACACGCTGATCATCGACGAGGTGCATGCGTTTGCGACCAGCAAGCGCGGCGACCTGCTGGCGCTTGCGGCGGCGCGGCTGCAGGCGCTGAACCCGGCGATGCGGCGGGTTGCGCTTTCGGCGACGATCGCCGCGCCAGAGGCCATGGCCGGCTGGCTGGCGCCGGGCGGCGATGCCGGCGCGGTGCGGCTGGTGGCCGGAGCCGGAGCCGCGCCGGCGGAGATCGGCATATTGGTGCCCGACGGGCGGATCCCCTGGAGCGGGCACAACGGTCGGCACGCGGCGGCCGACGTGATGCGGCTGATCGAGGCGCATCGGCAGACCATCGTGTTCGTGAACACGCGCGCGGTTGCCGAGCTGGTGTTTCGCGACCTGTGGGCGGCGAACGACAGCGGCCTGCCGATCGGCATTCACCATGGCTCCCTGGCGCGCGAGGCGCGGGAGAAGACCGAGGCGGCGCTGGCGGCAGGCCGGCTGCGCGCGGTGGTGGCGACTGCAAGCCTCGACCTCGGCATCGACTGGGGCGATGTCGATCTCGTGATCCAGATGGGCGCGCCCAAGGGCGCCTCGCGGCTGGTGCAGCGCGTCGGGCGCGCCAATCACCGGCTGGAGGAGCCTTCGAAGGCGGTAATCGTGCCCGGCAACCGCTTCGAGTATCTGGAGGCGCTGGCAGCGTGGGAGGCGGTGCGCGACGGCGATCTCGATGCCGAGCCGATGCGGCCGGGCGGGGTGGACGTGCTGGCGCAGCATCTGATGGGGGTGGCGTGCGCAGCGCCCTTCGACCCGGAGGCGATGCTGGCGGAGGTGCGGTCGGCGGCACCCTTCGCCTGGGTCGACGCGGCGATGTTCGGGCGGGTGATCGGCCTGGTGGAAAGCGGCGGCTATGCGCTTGGCGCCTATGACCGCTTCCGGCGGCTGCGGCGGCTGCCGGATGGGCGGCTGGGCGTGACGCACCCGCGGCTTGCGCGGCAGCATCGGCTGAACGCCGGAGTGATCGTGGAGGCGCCGGCGATGGCGGTGCGGCTGGGCCGCGGCCGGGCGCTGGGCACCGTGGAGGAATGGTTTGGCGCGCAGCTTCGCGTCGGCGACAGCTTCATGTTTGCGGGCCAGGTGCTGGAAGTGACCGGCTTTGCCGGAACCGACATCCAGACCCGGCTTTCGCGGGGGAGCCCGCTGGTGCCGCTCTATGTCGGCGGGCGGATGCCGCTTTCGACGAATCTCGCCGAGCGGGTTCGGGCGATGCTGGCCGACCCCGGCACCTGGCAGCGGATGCCCGCCGAGGTGCGGGAATGGATGGAGTGGCAGGCGGCGCGCTCGGTGCTGCCGCCGGCGGACCGGCTGCTGGTGGAGACCTTCCCGCGCGACGGGCGCGTCTATGCGGTGATCTATGGCTTCGAGGGGCGCAACGCCCATCAGGCGCTGGGGATGCTCCTGACGCAGCGGATGGAGGCCGCCGGGCTTGGCCCCTTGGGCTTCGTTGCGACCGACTATGCGCTGGCCGTGTGGTCTCTGCGGGAGATGACCGACCCGGCTGCGCTGCTCTCGCCGGAGATTGCGGGCGACGAGCTGGCGCGCTGGATCGCGGAAACGCCGTTTCTGCGGCGCGCGTTTCGGGATGTGGCGGTCGTTTCCGGGCTGGTGGAGCGTGCGCAGCCGGGGGTGGCGAAGTCGGGCAAGGCGATGATGGTTTCGACCGACCTCATCTTCGACGTGCTGCGCCGGCACGAGCCGGATCATGTGCTGATCGAGGCGGCCTGGGCGGAGGCGCGCGCGCGGCTGACCGACATCGCGCGGCTGGAGGCGCTGCTGCAGCGGGCCGAGTCGCGCCTTCTTCACAAGCGGCTGTCGCGGGTGAGCCCGCTGGCCGTGCCGGTGCTGCTGGAGGCCGGGCGGGAATCCATTGCGGCTGGAGCGGAGGAGGAGTTGATTGGGGAGCTGATTTGATTTCACACAAGAAATATACTGCAACAATCAAGTAATGCCGCCCCTTTTGACTTGAAATCATCACCGGTGCGCAATCGTTCTGTCATATTTTCGCAAGGAAAGTGACACTGGCCACGGATAGGGCGCGCCTGCCGCAGGGGCCGCCGCAGGGGCGGAATCGCGGCCGGGTTCGGCATTCCAAGAGGGGACACCATGACGACTTTCCGCGGCCTTCTACTCGTTGGCACGGCGCTTGCGCTGGCCGCCTGCACAGGTGCAACCGATGTCGCCTCTCCCGGTGATGGGGTGATCGTGGTGCCGCAGCCCACCCCGACCCCGACACCCACCCCCACTCCGACACCGACCCCCACTCCGACGCCGACCCCGACTCCGGGGACTGCGGATCCGGACTGCCCGGCGGGCACCAACAATGTGGGTGTGGTCGCGGTTCCGCAGCAGGGGGATTTCCGCAACTGCCAGATCACCGGCGTGATCACCGGCAATCTGCTGCTGCCGTTCCGGGCGCGGACCTTCTACTCGGTTTCGGGCGAGGTTTCGATTGGCCGCGACGTTGGCGGCGACGGCAATGCCCCGGGCGGTGCGCAGGGCGTGCTGTCGGTCGAGCCGGGAGTGGTGCTGTTCGGCAACTCCGGTTCGGACTTCCTGGTGGTCCAGCGCGGATCGCGGCTGAATGCGGAGGGCACGCCGACGCGGCCGATCGTGTTCACGAGCCGGGCCAATGTCGAGGGGACCGCGGGGCCGGATTCCATCGGCCAGTGGGGCGGCCTGGTGCTGCTGGGCCGGGCGCCCATCAACAACTGCATCGGCGCGGGCGTTCCGGGTGGCTCGGTGGGTTGCGAATCGATCGTCGAGGGCCCGACGGGCGCCCGCTATGGCGGCGCGACCATCACCGACTCCTCCGGGTCCCTGCGCTATGTGCAGGTGCGCTATCCGGGCTTCGAGGTGACGCCGGGCAACGAACTGAACGGCATCACGCTGGGCGGCGTCGGCAACGCCACGACGATGGACCATGTGCAGGTCCACAACAGCTCGGACGACGGTTTCGAGTGGTTTGGCGGGCGCGTGAACGGCCGCTACCTGATCGGCACCGGCAACGACGACGACACGCTCGACACCGACTTCGGCTACAAGGGCCTCAACCAGTTCGTGCTGGTGGTGAAGCGGGCCTCTGGCGGCGACCGCTCGATCGAGGCGGACACGGCCGGCAACGACCTGCGCACGCCGCGTTCGAACCCGCTGTTTGCAAACATGACGATCATCCATCGGCGTCCGCCGGCGGCAGTCCTGCAACGTGGCGGCACGGACTTCCGGATCTTCAACTCGATCGTGAACTCCACGGGTGGCGCCTGCGTGCAGATGGCGAACGCCTTCACGGTCAATCCGCCCGACCCCGCGCTCGACAAGGTGGGCCCGCCGGTGTTCCGCTCGACCTTCTTCTCGTGCGCCGGCGGCAATGCCCAGGCGGGCGCGGGGATCACGGTTGACCAGATCGTGCAGATTCTGACGGGCAACAACAATGTCCTTTCCGGCACGAGCACGCTGACCGGCACCTGGTTCCCGGGCGCGAACGAGCTTGCCGTGACGCCAACCCCGGTGGCCAGCATCAACCCGTTCCTCGTGGACACGACCTATATCGGCGCGTTCCGCGACCAGAACGACCGCTGGTACGAGCCCTGGGCCTGTGGCCTGGGCGGCGCCACGACGCCTTGCGAAACGCCGCCGATCCCGAGGGCCTGATGGGGACGCGGCCGGGGCGCGCTGGGCTTCCCGTGCGCCCCGCCGGCGCGGACGCAATATATGGCTCACGGGGGACGATGATGACCGACCTAACCCACTTCGGCAGGCTCCTGCTGCTGTCGACGGCGCTTGTCGCGGCGCCGGTGCTCGCACAGGACATGCCCGCGCCCCCCACTCCGGCCGAGCCGGAGATGGAGGATGAGGATGTCGAGATCGCCGCCCCGGGGGCGGGCGGCCTCGCCGGCGAGGACATCGTTGTCATCGGCACACGGATCCCGAACGTCATCCGGGCGACCCCGTCGGTCGTTTCGGTGCTGTCGCAGGCGGACATCGCGCGCACCGGGGAGGGCGATATTGCTGGCGCGCTGCAGCGCGTGACCGGCCTGTCGCTCGTTGGCGGCAAATATGTGTATGTTCGCGGCCTCGGCGAACGTTACTCCGCAGCGCTCCTGAACGGCCTGCCACTGCCGTCGCCGGAACCGCTGAAGCGGGTGGTGCCGCTCGACATCTTCCCGACCTCGGTGATTGCGTCCTCGGTGGTGCAGAAGAGCTTTCTGCCGAACTTTCCGGGGGAGTTCGGCGGCGGGGTCATCAACCTCACCACGCGCGCGGTTCCAGCCGAGCGGTTCATCGAGATCGGTGGCAGCATCGGCGGCAACACGGTGACCAGCGGCAATCTGGGCTATACCCACTTCGGTTCGCGATCGGACTGGACGGGGTTCGACGACGGCACGCGGAGCGTTCCGTTCCAGCTGCGCTCGGCGATTTCCAGCGGCAACCGGGTGATTCTCGGGCAGAACTTCGACCTGCAGACGATGCAGCGGATCACCGCGAGCCTCGTCAATGCGCCGACCACCCTGATCCAGCGCAACGACACGATTCCGGCCAACATGTCCTTGAGCGTGTCGGCCGGCGACGCCTGGGACATCGGCGAGGACCGCCTTGGCCTCATCTTCGCGGCCGGATGGTCCAACGGCTGGGAAACGCAGGGTGGCGTGCGGCAGGTCGCAGCCGGCCTCTCGCTGATCGACGGCCAGCCGGGCGTGCGCGCCGACGAGGACTATCTGTTTCTCTCGACCGAGAACCGGGTCGTGGTGAACGGCCTGTTCGGGCTGGGCTATGAGTTCGGTGACAGCCGGATCCGCTTCACCAACGTGTTCGTGCGCGACAGCCTGAAGGAATCGCGCATCGAGGACGGGCTGGACGAGCCCAATGTCGGCAATGACGACACGGTGAACCGCAACTACACCAGCTGGACCGAGCGCCAGCTGTTCACGAGCCAGCTCGTCGGCGAGTTCAGCTTTGGCGACTGGAACGTGAACGCGCGCGGAACCTTCGCCAACTCCAAGCGGCGTGCGCCATATGAGCGGGTGAACTCCTACCGCTTCAACCAGGAGGTGAATGGATACACCAACGATCTCACCTCCAACGGAAGTTTCTCGCGGATCGCATTCTCGGACCTGGACGACAAGGTCTGGGCCGGTGCGCTCGATGTAGGCTACCGGCTTCCGACCTCGCGGCCGATGGTGCTCTCGGCCGGCTATGCCTATTCCGACAATACCCGGACCTCCGAGCGGCGGGATTTCCGCTATGTGACCGGCACCGGGGCGGCGCTTCCGCTTGCGGTTGCGCAGACGCGGCCGGATTTCCTGCTCTCGCAGTTCAACATCCAGGCCTATGGGATCATCCTGCAGGAAGTGTCGGGCCAGCAGGGCGCGGCGCTTTATGACGCGGGGCTGCGCATCCATGCCGGATATGGCCAGTTGGAGGCGGAGATTGCGGACGGCCTCCGCATTGCGGGCGGGGTCCGCTTCGAGGACGGGCGCCAGTTCGTGCAGCCGATTGCGCTGTTCGGGCTGCCGCCGCTTCCGGAGACGCAGATCAGCGAGCAATATTGGCTGCCGGGCGCAACCATCACCTGGAACTTCGCAGCGGACATGCAGTTCCGCCTGGCCGGATCGAAGACGGTGGCGCGTCCGCAGTTCCGGGAACTTGCGCCGCAGCAGTATCGCGACACCGACACCGACCGTCTGGCGCAAGGCAACCCGTTCCTGGTGGACAGCGAGCTCACCAACGTCGAGGGCCGTTACGAATGGTTCTTCGGCCGGGACGAGCGGGTGACGCTCGGCGGCTTCTGGAAGAAGATCGATCGCCCGATCGAGACCATCCCCTTCGAGGCGGGGGGCACCTTCGGCCAGACCTTCGCCAATGCGCCCCGCGCGACGCTCTATGGCGGCGAAGTGGAGCTGGTGAAGTATTTCTATCTCGATAACGCTGCGGGCCTCTTGGAGAACCGCCGGATTCTCCTTATCGGCAACTACACCTATTCCAAGTCGAAGATCAGCGTGCGCGAAGGCGACACGACCATCAACGATGCCGGGTTCGTGATCCCGGCCTCGTTCGTGTTCGCGGACGGCCAGCGGCTGACGGGCCAGTCGGATCATCTCGTGAATGTCCAGATCGGGCTGAGCCACGCCGAGCGGCTTTCGGAGCAGACGATCCTGATCAACTATGCAAGCGACCGGGCGACCCAGCGCGGGCCGCAGAACACGCCTGACTATATCGAGCGGCCCGGCTTCCAGCTGGACTTCGTGGCGCGGGAGGAAATCCGCTTCGCCAACATCCCGTTCGAGCTGAAGCTGGAAGTGCGGAACATCACCGGGACCCGTTATCAGGAGTTCCAGGAGCTGAACGACACGCGCGTGGACATCAACAAGTTCCGTCGCGGCACCTCCGGCTCGATCAGCCTGACCGCGAAGTTCTGAGGGCGGCCGGGGCCGCGCGACGCGGCCCAGCGCCGCGTGGCCCTGCGGGAAGTCGCCCCGCGCGATTCCGGTTCAGTCGGCCGGCTGTTCCAGCGGCGAGGTGCCGTCGTCGGTGCCGGCGGCGCCGCGGCGGACCCGCCACTTGCGCCGGCGCAGCTTGCCGGTTTCCGCGCAATCCACGAGCGCAGCCTCGAACTGGTCTACCGCGGCATCCCATGAGAAGCCGAGGGCGTGCAGGCGGGCGCTGGCGCGCGGGATGCGCAGCGCCGCAGTGATGGCGGCGCCCAGATCCTCCGAGAGGACGCCAGCATCGCTTTCGCCCACCACGTCGAGCGGGCCGTGCACCGGAAACGCGGCAACGGGCAGGCCGCTTGCCATCGCCTCGACCAGCACCAGGCCGAAGGTATCGGTGCGGCTGGGAAAGACGAACAGATCCGCGTGCGCATAGACGGCGGCGAGATCGTCGTCGAACAGGGCGCCGGGAAAGCGGGCCGCGGGATAGCGGGCGGCGAGATCGGCGCGTGCCGGCCCGTCTCCGACCACGACCTTGGTCCCCGGCGTTTCGAGGGCAAGGAAAGCCTCGAGATTCTTCTCGACTGCGACGCGGCCGACATTCAGCAGGATCGGGCGCGGCAGATCGCGCAGCGTGTCCGGCAGCGGCAGGGTGCGGCCGTAGCGGGACAGATCCACCCCGCGCGACCAGATGCGGCTGTGCGGCAGGCCGTGCGAGGCCAGCTCTGCCGCCAGGCGTGGCGTGGCGACGAGCACTGCGTGGGCCGGGCGGTGGAACCAGGCAAGGAACTTCCACGACCAGGAGCGGGGCGCCCGGAAGCGGGCGTGGAGATAATCCGGGAAGCGGGTGTGGAAGCTGGTGGTGAAGGGCTGGCGGGTGCGGATGCAGTGCCGGCGGGCGGCGAGGCCCAGCGGCCCTTCGGTGGCGATGTGCACCACGTCGCAGCCATGATCGTCGATCATCCGCTCGATGGCGCCGGGGCGGGCGAGCGCGAGGCGGATCTCGGGGTAGGTGGGCGCGGGAAAGTTCCAGAAGCGGTCTGGCGAGATGATTTCGACCGCGTGCCCGCGATCGCGCATCATCGCCGCAGTTGTCTCGAGCGTGCGGACGACGCCGTTTACCTGCGGCGCCCAGGCATCGGTGACCATCGCGATGCGCATGGCGCGCCGTGGCGCCGCATCGGCTTCCATCAGGCGGCCGCCACGGCCGCGGCGCGGGCGCGGGCCTGCCGGTCCCGCTCTGCCCAGTCGAGCAGCTCCATGCGGCCGTCGAAATGCTCGACGAGCGCGGTGCAGCTTTCCACCCAGTCGCCATCGTTATAGTAGGTGATGCCGTTGAACTCGCGGATCTCGGCGGAGTGGATGTGGCCGCAGACGACACCGTCGGCGCCAAGGTCGCGGGCGGCGTGGGCCACGGCTTCCTCGTAGCGGGAAATGAACTCGACGGCGTTCTTCACCCGCTTTTTCATGTAGGCGGAGAGCGACCAGTAGGGCAGGCCGAAGGCGCGTCTTGCGCTGTTGAACCAGGTGTTGAGGCGCAGCAGCAGCGCATAGGCATGGTCGCCCAGGAAGGCGAGCCAGCGGGCGTAGAGGACGACGCCGTCGAACTCGTCGCCATGGAGCACCAGGAGGCGGCGGCCGTCGGCGGTGATGTGCAGCGCTTCGGGCAGGATCTCGATATCGCCGAGCTTCAGGCCAACGAAATCGCGCAGCACCTCGTCGTGGTTGCCGGGGATGAAGATGACGCGGGTGCCCTTCTTGGCCATCTTCATGACGCGGCGGACGATGTCGTTGTGGCGGGTGGGCCAGTACCAGCCGCGCTTCAGGCGCCAGCCGTCGATGATGTCGCCGACGAGATAGAGCGTCTGGCAGTCGATGGTGCGCAGGAAATCATGGAGCAGTTCCGCGTTGCAGCCCGGCGTGCCGAGATGGGTGTCGGAAATGAAGACGGTGCGAACGCGGATCTTCTGGCGATGATCGTCCTCATCGGGCGCATGCAGCCACTCCGGCCCGTCTGCATCCGGGGCGACAGGCCCTGCGACGGCGAACTGAATCCGGGTGGTTGCCGTGCGGCCGGTGATCCGTGCAACTGCCATGGAAACGAGCCTCTGTCGTGGCGGTTGCTCCATGCTCCTAGCGAAGAACCATGACAGTCCCGCGTCAACCCCGTTGCACTTCTGCAACGGTGTGTCGCGTCTCGGCCTCGTTGCGGAGCGGCCGGGCGAGCAGGCCGGCGATGGATTCGGCAAGCGTGGCGCGCCCGGCGAGCAGATCCGCGACGGCCGCGGCCACCGGCATGTCGATGCCGAGCCGCCGGGCGAGCGCGACCAGCGCCGGGGCGGTGGCCGCGCCCTCCGCGACATCGGTGCGCCCGGCGCGGGCTTCGGCAGGTGTCTGGCCCTGGCCGAGCGCAACGCCAAGCGCCATGTTGCGCGAGCGGGTGCTGCCGCAGGTGAGCACCAGGTCGCCGAGGCCGGAGAGGCCGGCCATGGTTTCGGCCTGCGCTCCGAGCGCGAGGCCGAGCCTGGTCATTTCCGCGAAGCCGCGGGCGACCAGCGCCGCGCGCGCGCTCTCCCCCAGCCCCGCGCCGACCACCACCCCGCAGGCGATGGCAAGCACATTCTTGGTGAGCCCGCCCACCTGCGCCCCCACCGGATCGGCGCTTGCGTAGGGGCGGAAATGCGGCCGTGCGAGGGTGCGGGCGAGCGATTGCGCGACCGCCAGATCCGAGGCGGCGAGCGTCACCGCGGTGGGCAGGCCCCGGGCGATGTCGGCAGCGAAGCTCGGGCCGGAGAGGATGGCAGCCGGGCAGTGCGGCGCGACCTCGGCCGCAACCTCGGTCATGAGGTTGCGCGTGCCGGCTTCCAGACCCTTGGCGGTGATGAGGAGGGTCGGCCGACGTTCCAGCGGCGCCTCGGCGAGGACGGAGCGGAGGTGCTGGGCGGGGATGGCGAGAATCCAGAGCGGCGCCGACGCGGCTGCGGCAAGATCGGAGGTGACTGCAACCTCGCCGGGCAGGCGGACGCCGGGCAGATGCGCCTCGTTCTCGCGGGTTCGGGCGATGCGGGCGGCAGCCTCGGGCCGGCGCGCCCAGAGCCGCACCGGGCTGGCGTCGGACGCGACGAGGGCGGCGAGCGCGGTGCCGAAGGCGCCCGCGCCGATCACGGCGATCGCGGGGCTGCTCATGCCTTCACACCGGCGCCGCGCACCGTCTCGGCATCCGGATCCAGCGGCCAGCGCGGGCGGGCGGGCACATCGAGCCCGTCTGGGGGCAGGCCGGCGGCGATGCGCTCCTGCGCGGCCCATGCAATCATCGCTGCATTGTCGGTGCACAGCCAGAGCGGCGGGGCGACGAAGGGGAGGCCATGGGCGGTGGCAAGCGCTTCGAGGCGCGCGCGCAGCGTGGCGTTGGCGGCGACCCCGCCCGCGACGACCAGCGCGGTTGCAGAAGGGGCATGGGCGAGCGCAGCGGTGGTACGGTCCACAAGGCAGTCGGCGACCGCGGCCTGGAAGCTCGCCGCCACGTCGGCGGGCGCGTGGGCGCCGGATTCGACGGCGCGCAGCACCGCTGTCTTGAGGCCGGCGAAGCTGAAGTGCGGCTCGGGCGAGCCGAGGAGCGGGCGCGGCAGCGGGACGGCGGCCGGATCCCCGTCGGCGGCGAGACGCTCGACGGCGGGGCCGCCGGGGAAGCCGAGGCCGAGGAGCTTCGCGACCTTGTCGAAGGCCTCGCCGGCGGCATCGTCGATGGTGGTGGCCAGGCGGCGGTAGCAACCGACCGCTTCTACCAGCAGCAGCTGGCAGTGGCCTCCGGAGACGAGGAGGAGGAGGTAGGGGAAGGCGAGCCCCGGCGCGACGAGGCGGGGGGAGAGGGCGTGCGCTTCCAGATGGTTGATGGCGTGGAGGGGCCTGCCGGAGGCCCAGGCGAGCGCCTTGCCGGTGACGAGGCCCACCATCACGCCGCCGATCAGGCCCGGGCCGGCGGTGGCAGCGATGGCGGCAAGATCGCGGAGCGCGAGGCCGGTTTCGGCCAGCACGGCCTCGATGAGCGGCGCCAGCCGTTCCTCGTGCGCGCGGGCGGCCAGTTCGGGGACGACGCCGCCCCAGGGGCCGTGCAGCTCCTCCTGGGAGGCGATGCGCTGGGCGAGGATGTGGCGGTCGGCGGTGACGATGGCGGCCGCGGTCTCGTCGCAGGAGGATTCGATGCCGAGAACCGGCCGGTCAGCCATCGGCACCCGGTTCCGCCGCGGTCGGCTCCGGTTCCTCGTCGCTGTCGCTGTCGCCCTCGCGCAGGCGCGCGGCGGAGACCACATGTTCTCCCTCGGCGACGCGGAACAGC
>JBKBXK010000029.1:0-14797 GCA_046314095.1 Thermaurantiacus sp.
CTCCGGAGAGGTTCATGGCGGCGGCGAGCGCATTCTTGTTGGCTTGCGCCGCCTTCACCGTGGCGCCGCCGAGCGTGAACAGGGCGAGCATCAGGAAGCCGATGCCGCCGCCGAAATAGCCGCCGTAGATGCCGACGACGGCCTGCCCGGCCTTGACCAGCGCCGGGGGGACACGGCCGGTTGCGACCGGGCGGCCGAAGGCCCCGCGCGCGAACAGGAGGGTTGCAACCAGCACGAGCCACGGGAGCATCGCCCGGAACAGGTCGGACGGGGTGGCGAGCAGCAGCAACGCGCCGGCCACGCCACCGGCGAGACTGATGAGCAGGAGCGGCGCGAAGGCGACGCCGCCCACGGGGCCGATCAGCCTGCGATTGGCGAGGCCCGTCGTGATCTGGCCGGGAAAGAGCGCGACCGTGGAGGTGAGATTGGCGACCCGCGCGTCGAGACCGGTGAGAAGCAGGGCGGGCAATGTGACGAAGCTGCCGCCCCCGGCGAGCGCATTCTGGGCGCCGGCCCAGAGACCGGCCACAAGCAACACGCTGGCTGTCGCCCCGTCCATTTCGTCGCCTCGGTCTCCGTTCGCCGCTTGCCCGTCGATGGAAACCGGCAGTAAGGGCGCGGGAATAGAAAAGCGGGAACGAATGACCAAGCGCTATTTCGGCACGGACGGGATCCGTGGCACCGCCAACGGCGAGGTGATGACAGCCGAACTGGCGATGAAGGTCGGCCAGGCGGCGGGCGCCCTCTTTCGCAACGGCGAGCACCGGCACCGCGTGCTGATCGGCAAGGACACGCGGCTTTCGGGCTATATGCTGGAGCAGGCGCTGACGGCCGGCTTCACCTCGGTGGGCATGGACGTGGTGCAGGTCGGCCCGATGCCGACGCCGGCCGTTGCGCTGTTGACGCGCGAGATGCGGGCGGACCTGGGCGTGATGCTGTCGGCCAGCCACAACCCGTTCCACGACAATGGGATCAAACTGTTCGGCCGCGACGGGTTCAAGATTTCCGATGCCGATGAGCTGGCGATCGAGGCGCTGATCGAAGGGGCCATCGATCTTGCGCCGCCGGCGGCGATCGGGCGGGCCCGGCGGATCGACGACGCCCGCGGCCGCTATATCCATGCCGTGAAGGCGAGCTTTCCGGAGGGCCTGCGCCTCGATGGAGTCCGGATCGCGCTCGATTGCGCCAACGGGGCAGCCTGGCGGGTTGCGCCCGAGGCGCTGTGGGAGCTTGGGGCCGACCTGGAGACAATCGGTGCGACCCCGGACGGCTTCAACATCAACGCCGAGTGCGGCTCCACCCACCCGACGCGGCTGGCCGAGACGGTGCGCGAGACGCGGGCCGACATCGGCCTTGCACTGGATGGCGACGCCGACCGCCTGATCGTCTGCGACGAGACCGGCCGCGTCATCGACGGCGACCAGCTGATGGCGGTGATCGCCGGGCAGTGGCAGGCTTCCGGGCAGTTGCGGGGCGGGGCGGTGGTGGCAACGGTGATGTCGAACCTCGGGCTGGAGCGGTATCTGGCCGGGCTGGGTCTCGGCATGGTCCGCACGCCCGTAGGCGACCGGCATGTGCTTGCGGCCATGCGCCAGCAGGGCTGCAATGTCGGCGGCGAGCAATCCGGCCACATCATCCTCGCCGACCATGCGACCACCGGCGACGGCCTGCTTGCGGCCTTGCAGATCCTTGCCGTCCTCGTGCAGTCCGGCCGGCGGGCCAGCGACCTGCTGGACGCCTTTGCGCCGCTGCCGCAGCTTTTGCGCAATGTCCGCTATGCGAACGGTGACCAGCCGCTCGAGGATCCGCTCGTGCAGGCGACGATCGCCGAGGTCGAGGCCGGGCTGGCAGGTCGCGGCCGGCTTCTGGTGCGCAAGTCCGGCACCGAGCCGCTGGTGCGGGTGATGGCCGAGGCCGAGGACGAGGCGCTCGTCTCCGCGGCCGTGGAACAGGTCTGCGCGGCAGTGGAGGCAGCGGCCTGAGCGGTGGCGCCATCGCCCGTGTGCTGATCATCGCCGGATCCGATTCCGGAGGCGGCGCGGGCATCCAGGCCGACATCAAGACGGTGACCGTCCTTGGTGGCTATGCCGCCACGGCGGTGACTTCCGTGACGGTGCAGGACACGATGGGCGTTCGGGACGTGCACCCGGTGCCGCCGGAGATCGTGCTGGCGCAGATCCGCGTGGTGCTGGCCGACATCGGGGCTGATGCCGTGAAGATCGGGATGCTCGGCGACGCTGCCACCATCGGTGCGGTTGCCGAGGGGCTTGCAGCGTTCGCCGGGCCGATCGTTCTCGACCCGGTGATGGTCGCCAAGGGCGGCGCGTCGCTGCTTGAAGCCGAGGCTGTCGCAGCCCTTGCGGACGCCCTGCTGCCGCGCGCGGCTGTTCTCACCCCCAATGTGCCGGAACTCGAGGCGCTGACCGGGACGACGATTGCCGACGAGGCCGACCTGCTGCTGGCTGCGCAGGAACTGCTCGACGCCGGGCCGGCGGCGGTGCTTGCCAAGGGCGGCCACCTGGAGGGAGCGCAGGTGGTGGACTGGCTGGTGACCCGCCACGGGCAGCGCCGGTTCGCATCCGGGCGGATCGCGACCCGGCACACACATGGCACCGGGTGCACGCTGGCGAGCGCGGTGGCGACCGGGCTGGCGCAGGGCCTTTCGCTCGAGGAGGCGGTCGCCCGCGGGCGGGACTATGTGCATCGGGCGATCCGTGCCGCCCCCGGCCTTGGCCAGGGCCATGGGCCGCTTGGGCACGGCTGGCCGCTGTTGCCGGATGCCGGCTGAGCCGGGGCCTCTTGTCGGCATCGACGAAGTCGGCCGCGGGCCGCTTGCCGGGCCGGTGGTGGCTGCGGCCGTGGTGCTGTGCGACCCGCCATTGGCGGGCCTTGCCGATTCCAAGCGGCTTTCGCCGGCGGCCCGGGTTCGGCTGGACGCGGCAATCCGCGGCACCTGCCTGGTGGCGCTTGCGGCCGCGAGCGCGGCCGAGATCGACCGGCTGAACATTCTCGGCGCGACCATGCTGGCCATGCAGCGGGCCGTCGCCGCGCTCGGGCTTGAGCCAGCCCTCTGCCTCGTCGACGGAAACCGTGCGCCGGACTGGCCGTGGCGGACCCGGACGGTGATCGGCGGCGACGGCAGCGAGCCGGCGATTTCGGCTGCAAGCATCGTTGCAAAGGTTGCCCGCGACCGGCTGATGCAGCGGCTCGCCCGTGTTCATCCAGCCTATGGATGGGCGCGGAACATGGGTTATCCGACGGCCGATCATCTCGACGCCCTTTCCCGGCTGGGCCCGTCTGCCCATCACCGGCAATCCTTCGCGCCGGTGCGAAACGCGCAGCGGCGCTGAGTCTTTTCGGCCACACCCCCATCATCTGGGGGGCGTTCCTGATATCAGGACTCAACAGCTTGTGGTTTGCCCACATGTTTCAGGAATGTGGCAGCCACCCGTGGCAACTGCCTGACTTGACGCGGGAATCCTCTCTGACTCACAACTGCCCAACGGGTTTCCTGCGGGAAGGGGGCAGAGCATGTCGGGCGACAGGATCATCACCGGGGATTGTGTGCAGGAGCTTGGCCGGCTGCCCGACGGATCGGCCGACCTGGTGTTTGCCGACCCGCCCTACAACCTCCAGCTTGGCGGCGACCTGCACCGGCCGGATGGCAGCGAGGTGGACGCCGTGACTGCCGCCTGGGACCGGTTCGGCAGCTTTTCCGACTATGATGGCTTCACCGGCGCCTGGCTTGGCGAATGCCGGCGGGTGCTGAAGGATGACGGCGGGCTGTGGGTGATCGGCACCTACCACAATATCTTCCGGGTGGGCGCCATCCTGCAGGATCTCGGCTTCTGGCTTCTGAACGACGTGGTCTGGCTGAAGGCCAACCCGATGCCGAACTTCAAGGGCACGCGCTTTACCAATGCGCACGAGACCCTGATCTGGGCGGCGAAATCCCATCGCAGCCGCCCGACCTTCAACTATCGCGCGATGAAGGCCCTGAACGACGATGTGCAGATGCGTTCGGACTGGTGGCTGCCGATCTGCACCGGCGCCGAGCGCGTGCGGCTGGACGGGCTGAAGGCGCACCCGACCCAGAAGCCGGAGGCGCTGCTCCACCGGGTGCTGTTGTCGTCGACGCGGGAAGGGGACGTCGTGCTCGACCCGTTTTTCGGGACGGGGACGACCGGCGCCGTTGCCCGCCGGCTTGGCCGCCGCTTCATCGGCATCGAGCGCGAGGCCGCCTATGTCGCGGTTGCCGAGCGCCGGATCGCGGGCGTCGTGCCGCTTGCTGCCGCGGATCGGGAGACGCTGCACCAGGCACGCGCGGAGCCGCGCGTGCCATTCGGGACGCTTGTCGAGAACGGGCTGGTCCGCCCGGGCATCCGCCTGACCTGCCCGCGGCGCCAGCATGTGGCGCGGGTGCGGGCGGATGGATCGGTTGCGCTTGCCAACGGCCGGGCGGGCTCCATCCACCAGATCGGCGCCGCCGTGCAGGGGCTTCCCTCGTGCAATGGCTGGACCTTCTGGCATCTGGAGGAGCGGGGCGCGCTCGTGCCCATCGACCAGATGCGGCAGCGCTATCGTGCCGGCCTGAGGCGTTGAGCGACGGGACGGCTGCCGCCCGCCGTCTTGCAATGTCATGTTGTAACATCTAGTCCACCGGCGATCATGTCGTGGAGTTTCCAGATGTTTCCTGCCCGAGCCCTCGTGTCTGCCTCGGTTCTTGCGCTTTCCGCTCCATTGCTGGCCGACGAGGTGGCAGCCGACGATCGGCTGCACAGCCTCGTGGGGCCGGAGATCCTCGTGACGGCGCCCTACGCCCGCGAGCGGCTGGAGCTGAAAACCGGGGTCTCGATCCTGGAGGGCGACGCGCTGGTGCGCGAGGTGCGCCCGACCATCGGCGAAACGCTTGCGCGGCAGCCGGGGGTCTCGGCCACCTCTTTCGGCCCCGGTGCATCGCGGCCGATCCTGCGCGGCCAGCAGGGCGAGCGCATCCGGGTGCTGACCGACGGGATCGGCACCTTCGACGTTGCCAACACCTCGGTGGACCATGCCGTGACCGTCAATCCGCTGCTTGCGGAGCGGGTGGAGGTGATCCGCGGGCCCGGCACCCTGCTGTTCGGCTCGTCGGCCATTGGCGGCGTGGTGAACGTGCTGGACCGGCGCATCCCGCGGGAGATTCCGGACGAGCCGGTCCACATCGAGGCGCTCGGGCTTCTCGGCAGCGCCGCCGAGGAGCGGGGCGGTTCGGCCTCGCTGGACGTGCCGCTCGGCCGGTCTGGCCTGATCGTTCATGCCGATGGCAGCTGGCTGCGCAGCAACGATCTGCGCACGGGCGGCTTCGTGTTTTCCGAGGATCTGCGCCGCGAGGCGGCCGAAATCGGTGGCGAGGTCGCCGAGGACAGCGTGATCCGCGGCCGCATTCCCAACACCGACACCGAGACCTGGGAGGTTGCCGGCGGGCTCGCCTGGATCGGGTCGGGCGGGATGCTCGGCGTTTCGGTGAGCCATTTCCGGACCAACTACGGGATCCCGAACAGCCTGTTCCTCGACGACGATGATGATGATGACGACGATGACGATCAGGGCGGACTTGGGTTCGAGTTCCGGGAGCTGGGCGGCGCCGAGCCCGAGGAGGACATCCGGATCCGCATGCGCCAGACCCGGGTGGATGCGCGGGGGATGCTTCCGCTTGCAGGTGCGTTCGAGCGGCTGAACTTCCGGTTCGGCTTTGCCGACTATCGCCACGACGAGATCGATGACGACGGCGATATCGAGACGACCTTCTTCAACAAGGCGATGGAAGCGAGAGCCGAGCTGGTGCAGCGGGATCGCAACGGCTGGCGCGGCGCGACGGGCGTGCAGGCGTTCATCCGCGACTTCGACACGGTGGGCGAGGAGGCCTATGTGCCCCGCAACGCCACCGAGCAGGTCGGCATTTTCACGGTGCAGGAGTTCAACCTCGGCGCCGGGGTGCAGTTCGAGGTCGGTGGCCGCTACGAGCACACGAGCGTGCGTTCCAGCGTGGCCAATGTCTCGAGGAGCTTCGATTCCTTCTCGGGGGCGGCGGGCGTGTCCTTCCGGCTTGCCGATGCCTGGCGGCTGGCGCTGAACTTTTCTCACACGGAGCGCGCGCCCGCAGCCGAGGAACTGCTTTCGGACGGGCCGCACTTTGCCACGCGGGCCTTCGAGGTGGGTGACCCCGATCTTCGGAAGGAACGCTCGAACGGAATCGAGGCCGTGTTGCGGGGGCGGGGCGAGGGCTATGCGCTCGAAGCCTCGTTGTACTGGAACCGCTTTGGCAACTTCATCTATCTCGACCCGACCGACGATTTCGACGACGGACTGCGCGTGTTCGAGTATCGGCAGGCCGGCGCCACATTCTGGGGATTTGAAGTGGACGGGCGCGTCGACGTGGCGCGCCTTGGCGAGAGCCGGCTGGCGCTGACCGGCCTTGTCGACTTTGTGCGCGCCGATCTGCGCGGCGGGCGCGGGCCCGTGCCGCGGATCCCGCCGCTGCGCCTTCTTGGTGGTGCGGAGGTGACGGGCGGCGTGCTCGGCGGCCGGGTGGAAGTGGAGCATGTGACCCGGCAGGACCGCATCTCGGAGTTCGAGACCGAGACCCCGGCCTATACGCTGGTGAACGCAAGCCTGGTGTGGCGGCCGCTTGGGACGGGCAATCTTTCGGCCATCGTGGTGTCGGCCAACAACATCTTCGATGTGGAGGCGCGGCGGCATGCAAGCTTCGTGAAGCGCGAGGCGCCGCTTGCCGGTCGGGATTTTCGGCTGGCGGCCCGCTTCAGCTTCTGATCGTCAGCCTAGCGTTTTCCTGAGAAGGTCGTTGACGACCGCCGGATTGGCCTTGCCGCCGGTGGCCTTCATGACCTGCCCGACGAAGAAGCCGAACAGCTTGTCCTTGCCGGCGCGATACTCGGCGACCTTGTCCTGGTTGGCGGCCAGCACATCGCCGATCGCCGACTCAAGCGCGCCGGTGTCGGAGACCTGGCGCAGGCCGCGCGCTTCGGCAATCGCGGCGGGATCCTCGCCCGTCTCCAGCATGATCTCGAAAACCTGTTTCGCCAGCGGGCCCGAGAGCGTGCCATCGGCGAGCATGGCCAGAAGCGCGGCGCCCTGCCGTGGCGCAACCGGGCTTTCCCCGATGCCGAGGCCCAGCCGATTGAGCGCGCCGAACAGATCGCCTGTCATCCAGTTGGCTGCCTTTTCCGCGATTGCACGGGCCGGCGCGCCCTGCCGCGCGGCGCTTTCGGCGAGCAGTGCCTCGAACCACTCCGACTGCTCCATGTCGGCTGTCAGCACCCGGGCGAGATAGGGCGAGAGGCCCAGTTCGGCTTCGTAGCGGGTGCGCCGCGCGGCTGGCAGTTCGGGCAGGCTTGCGAGGCATTCGGCGATGAACGCCTCGGACAGTTCCAGCGGCAGCAGGTCCGGCTCGGGGAAATAGCGATAGTCGTGCGCATCCTCCTTGGAGCGGAGCGAGCGGGTTTCGCCGCGATCCGGATCGAACAGCCGGGTTTCCTGGTGGATGGTGCCGCCGGCTTCGAGAATCTCCACCTGGCGCCGCGCCTCGAACGCGATCGCCTGGGTGATGAAGCGGATGGAGTTCACATTCTTGATCTCGCAGCGGGTGCCGAACGGCTCCCCGGGGCGGCGCACCGAGACATTCACATCCGCGCGCAGCGAGCCTTCCTGCATGTTGCCGTCGCACGAGCCGATCGCGCGCAGGATCGCGCGCAGCGTCGTGACATAGGCGGCCGCCTCTGCGGCCGAGCGCATATCGGGCTTCGAGACGATCTCCATCAGCGCAACGCCGGCGCGATTGAGATCGACATAGGAGAGTCCCGGGTGGAGATCGTGGATGGATTTCCCGGCATCCTGTTCGAGATGGATGCGCTCGATGCCGACGGATTTTACCGAGCCGTCTTCCAGCGCGATCTCGATGGCGCCCTCGCCGACCACGGGATGCTGATACTGAGAAATCTGGTAGCCGGCCGGCAGATCGGCGTAGAAATAGTTCTTGCGGTCGAACCTGGACCAGCGGTTGATGCTGGCGCCGAGCGCAAGGCCGGTGCGCACCGCCTGGCGGACGCATTCGGCGTTCAGGACCGGCAACATGCCCGGGAACCCCGCATCCACAAAGCTGACCTGGGTGTTGGGCTCGGCGCCGAAGGCGGTCGGCGCGCCGGAGAAGAGCTTGGCCTCAGACGTGACCTGGGCGTGGACCTCCAGCCCGATGACCAGTTCCCACGGGCCTGTCCGGCCGTCGATCACGGAGGCGCTCGCGCTCATGCCGCCCCCCACCAGCGCGGCGGCACCGCTGCAAAGCCGGCCGCCTGCTCGATGGCAAGCCCGGCATCGAGCACCCCGAGTTCGTCCATCGGCCGGCCGATCAGGTGCAGCCCCAGGGGAAGGCCGTTTTCGTCGAGCCCGGCCGGCACCGACATTGCCGGCAGGCCGGCAAGCGAGGCCGGGACGGTGAACACGTCATTGAGGTACATGGCAATCGGATCGGCCACGCGGCCGCCCAGTTCGAAGGCGCCGGTCGGCGCCGTTGGCGTGAGGACGAGATCGCACGCGTCGAAGGCGGTTGCGAAATCCTGCGCGATGAGCGCCCGCACCTTCTGCGCCTTCAGATAATAGGCATCATAATAGCCGGCCGAGAGCACATAGGTGCCGAGCATGATCCGCCGCTTCACCTCCCAGCCGAAGCCCGCGCCGCGGGTGGCGGCATACATGTCGGCGAGGCTTCCGCCCTCGGGCGCCACGCGAAGCCCGAAGCGCACGCCGTCATATCGGGCGAGGTTGGACGAGGCCTCGGCAGGTGCGATGATATAGTAGGTGGGAAGGGCCTGCATGGTGTGGGGGAGCGAGATGTCGACGATTTCCGCACCCGCTGCCCGCAGCCATTTCGCGCCATCGCGCCACAGCGCCTCGAGCCGGGCCGACATGCCCTCGACGCGATACTCGGCCGGGATGCCGATCCTTTTGCCCTGCACGTTTCCCGAAAGCAGTTTCGACCACTGCGGCACGGGCGCATCGAGCGAGGTTGCGTCGCGCGGATCATGGCCGGCCATCGCCTCCAGCAGCAGCGCGCAATCGGCCACCGTGCGTGCCATCGGCCCCGCCTGATCCAGCGAGGAGGCGAAGGCGACGATCCCGTAGCGCGAGCAGCGCCCATAGGTGGGCTTGATGCCGCACACGCCCGTGAAGGCCGCCGGCTGGCGGATCGAGCCGCCGGTATCGGTGCCCGTGGCGCCTGCAACCAGCCGGGCGGCGACGGCTGCCGCCGAGCCGCCGGACGAGCCGCCGGGCACCAGCGGCGCATTGCTGCCGGGCCTGCGCCAGGGGGACAGCACCGGGCCGAAGGCCGAGGTCTCGTTGGAGGAGCCCATGGCGAACTCATCGAGATTGAGCTTGCCGAGGAATGCAGCGCCCGCCGCCTTCAGCCGCGCCGTGACCCCGCTTTCGTAGGGCGGCCGGAAGCCATCGAGGATCCGCGAGGCGGCCGTGGTGGTGACGCCCTTTGTGCAGAACAGATCCTTGATGCCGAGCGGGATGCCGGCAAGGAGGCCGGCCTCGCCCGTGCCGCGCGCCGCGTCGGCGGCATCGGCTGCCTCGAGGGCCGCCTCGGGCGTTTCGGTGATGAAGGCGTTGAGCGCCCGCGCGGCCTCGACGGCTGTGACATGCGCTTCGACCAGTTCGCGGGCCGAGAAATCGCGCCGGCCGAGGCCCTCGCGCATCGCCGTGAGCGACAGGTCCGTGAGCGACAGGTCCGTGAGCGTGCTCATTCGATGACCTTGGGGACGGCAAAAAAGCCGTGCATCGCCCTGGGCGCGTTGGCGAGGAGCGCGTCGCGGTGGCCGCCATCGGTGACCGTGTCGGCCCGCAGCACATGCGGCTTGGGAATCACCGCAGCCATCGGCGCAACGCCCTCTGTCTCGACCTGGCCGAGCACCTCCACCCATTCGAGGATCTTGCTGGATTCGACGGCCAGCTTGCCGACTTCGCTGTCATCGAGCGCAAGCCGGGCCAGGTGGGCGATCCTGCGGACTGTCTTTTCGTCAACCGACATGGGGCCGCGCTAGCAGCCGCATGGAGGCCGGGCAATCAGCCGCCGCTGACGCTGCCGAGGAAGGCGAAGATGATGAGGACGACGATCGTGACCGGCACCGGCCAGCGCAGCAGGAACCGCCACAGCCGGAAGGCCCCCGACTGGGGCGAGGTGCCGAGTTCCTCGGCTGTTGCGGCCTTGTGCATCACCCAGCCTGCGAACAGGGCGCTGGTGAGCCCGCCGAGCGTGAGCCCGAGGTTGGAGGTGACCCAGTCGATCGAATCGAAGAAGGTGCGGGTTTCGAAGCCGGGCAGGAAGGCAAGCGGATGGATGCCCGCCCAGGCGTTGAACGAGAAGACGGTGAGGAGGCCGAGGAGAAAGATCAGCACCGCGGCAGCCGGAACGGCCTTCGACCGGGGCCAGCCGCGTTCGACCGCGCGCGCCACCAGCGTTTCGAGAATCGCGATCGACGAGGTGAGCGCCGCGACCGCAAGCAGGAGGAAGAAGAGGAGCGTGAGAAGCGTGGGCGCGGCGGTGCCCGACAGCGCGACCGGCATGGCAACGAACATCAGCCCCGGCCCGGCGGACGGCGACATGCCGTAGGCGAACACGAACGGGAAGATCGCCATGCCGGCCAGGAGCGCGACGCCCGTGTCTGCAGCCGCGATCATGCCGCTGGAGCTTGGGATATGGACGTGCCGCGGCAGATAGGCACCATAGACGACCAGCCCGGCCGTGCCCACGGAAACGGAGAAGAAGGCCTGGCCCAGGGCCTCCACCCAGGTCTGTGCGGTCACCTTCGAGAAATCCGGCTGGAACAGGAAGGCCAGCCCGTCGCGCGCATCGCCGGTGATCATCGCATAGACGGCGAGGCCGACGAGCATCAGGATGAGCACGGGCATAAGGATCAGCGCCGCCTTTTCGATGCCGCCGCGCAGGCCGCGCACGACCACTGCGACATTGATTGCGATGAAGACGATCTGCCAGAGGATCAGTTCGCCGGGGTTGGCGAGGAGCGCATTGAACTTGGCCTCGGCCGATTCCGGTGTCACGCCCGCGAAGCTGCCGGTGATCGCCTTCCAGGCATAGTCCAGAGTCCAGCCGCCGATCACCATGTAGAAGCTGCTGATGCCGAGGATGGCGAGCAGCGGCACGAAGCCTGCCAGCGCCCATTTTTCGGACTGTCCGGCCTCGACCGCGAGCCGCTGCAGCGAGCCGACCGGGGTCATGCGCCCGCGCCGCCCGATCAGCAGCTCGGCCATGATGATGGGCGTGGCGATGAGGGCAACGCAGAAGATGTAGATGAGGACGAAGGCGCCGCCGCCGTTGACGCCGGCGAGATAGGGAAAGCGCCAGATGTTGCCCAGCCCGACCGCGAAGCCGACGGTTGCAAGGATGAACACCAGCCGCGACGACCATTGGCCGTGCACCGAGGGTGCCGCCCCGCTCATGCCAGAAGCTCCGCCACGGCCTCGACGACGGCCCCGGCATCGAGGCGATAGGCGCGGGTGAGGTCGGGAATGTCGCCTGTCTGCCCGAACCGGTCCACGCCCAAGGGCACCACGCGCTGGCCGCGCACGCTGCCGAGCCAGGAGAGGGCCGCCGGCGCGCCATCGAGAAGGGTGACGAGGCTGGCGGAGGGCGGCAGCGCGCCCAGCAGCGCCTCCACATGCGGGGTTGTCATCGCCTGTCCTTCCCATCGTGCCGCGCGCCCAGCCACCCAGCCGCGGTGAAGCAGGTCGGGCGAGGTGACCTGGAGGAGGCCGAGCCCGGGCAGATCCTCGGCGAGCAGCGCATGCGCTTCCAGCGCCTCGGGCATCAGCGCCCCCATTGCGACGATGGCGACGGGGCAATCCGGCCCCGGGGGGATATGCCAGCGCCCACCCTTCAGCGCATCGGCCTTCCAGTCGTCGCTGGTCCGCTCGGGCTGGGCGATGCTGCGCGTCGAGAGGCGCAGATAGACGCTTTCGCCATCGGGCGCCTGCAGCAGCCGGAACGCTTCTTCGAGAAACAGCGCCACCTCGTCGGCATGGGCGGGCTCGTAGTGGCGCAGCCCCGGCTGACCCATGGCGATGAGCGGCGGATTGATGGACTGGTGGGCGCCGCCTTCCGGCCCGAGCAGCAGCCCGGAGGGCGTGGCGACGAGGATGAAGCGGGCATCCTGGTAGCAGGCGTAGTTGAGCGCATCGAGCCCGCGGGCGATGAACGGATCATAGAGGGTGCCGATCGGGAAGATCCGCTCGCTGAACACAGGCGCGGCGAGCCCGGCGGCGGCCAGCATCAGGAACAGGTTGTTCTCGGCAATCCCGAGCTCGACATGCTGGCCGGCGGGCGCGCCGCTCCATTTCTGCGGCGACGGGATGCCGGCGAGCCGGAACACGTCGGGCGTCTCGGACCGGTTGAAGAGACCGCGCTGGTTCACGAAGGCGCCGAGGTTGGTGGAGACCGTGACATCGGGCGACGTGGTGAGGATGCGGGCGGCGAGTTCGCTTTCGCCCTTGGCAAGCTCGAACAGGATCTTTCCGAACGCGGCCTGGGTGGATTGCTCTGATCCTGCCGGCGCCGGGATCGCGGGCACCGGGACCGGGCGCGGCGTCCGCTCCGCCGTCTTGCCGGCAATCGGCAGGGATTCGATGCGCGCGCGAAGCTGGGCCGCTGCATTGTCGCCGAGGCCCGCCCAAGGCGCCCACTCCTCGCCTTCGGCGATGCCCATGGCGTCGCGCAGGTCCTTGAACTGCGCCGGGGTCATCAGGCCCGAGTGATTGTCCTTGTGGCCCTGGAAGGGGAGGCCATAGCCCTTGATCGTGTAGGCGATGAAGAGCGTGTTGCGCGTGTCCTGGGCGCCATCGAAGGCGGTGCAGAGCGTTTCGACGCAATGGCCGCCGAGGTTGGTCATCAACCGGGCGAGGCCTGCGTCGTCGAAGCCAGCGATCAGCGCGAGCGCCTTCTGATCGCCGGCGAGATCCCGCTCCAGCCGGGCACGCCAGGCCGGACCGCCCTGGTAGGTGAGCGCTGCATAATCGGCATTGGGGCAGGCATCGATCCAGTCTTTCAGGGCCTGCCCGCCCGGCCGGGCGAAGGCCGCGCGCAGCCGGGCGCCGTGTTTCAGCGTGACCACCCGCCAGCCGCAGGTTTCAAAGATGTCATCGAACCGGCGAAACATGCGATCGGCGGTGGTCGCATCGAGTGACTGGCGGTTGTAGTCGACAATCCACCAGCAGTTGCGGATCTCGTGCTTGGCGGCCTCGATGAGGCATTCGTAGATATTGCCCTCGTCGAGCTCGGCATCGCCCAGAAGGGCGATCATCCGCCCCGCCTCGGCCGCGTCGCGCGCGCCATGGGCGATCAGCCAGTCCTGCACCAGGCTTGCGAAGGCGGTGATGGCGACCCCGAGCCCGACCGAACCGGTCGAGAAATCCACCGGGATGCGATCCTTGGTGCGGCTGGGGTAGCTCTGTGCGCCGCCAAAGCTGCGGAATGCCTCGAGCTGCTCCCGGCTCTGCTGGCCGAGGAGATAGTGGAGGCCATGCAGCAGCGGGCCGGCATGCGGTTTGACAGCGACCCGGTCGTTGGGCCCGAGCGCATGGCCGTAGAGCGCTGCCATGATCGTGGACATCGAGGCGCAGCTTGCCTGGTGGCCGCCGACCTTCAGCCCATCGCGGTTTTCGCGGACGTGGTTGGCGTGGTGGATGGTCCAGGCCGAAAGCCAGCGCAGCCGGGAGTCCAGCAGCTCGAGGAGCGCGGTCCGGTCCAGCGCGTCGGATTGGGCAAGGCTCATCGGAGGGCCAGTTGCCGGTTTCGCACCTGCTTCTCAAGCTCTGCGAAGGCCGGCGCGCGGGAATCCGGGTGGAACCAGTGGCATGTGGCGCAGTCGCCCGAGGCATTTGCCTTCGGGTGCCGTGCCGCCCACTCGGCATTGCCGTGGCACTCGCGGCAGGTGGCGATGGCCGGCAACAGCAGATCCTCCGCGCGCTCGCTGGTCGTGGCCTCGTGGCAGGCCCTGCACCGCATCTCCTCGTGGGCGCCGTGCGGGAAATGGCTCTGGAGGTAGAAGCGGTCGGTCAGATGCACGGGCGCAACCTGGAAATCGAGCCGGCCGGGCGCGCTTTCCGGCCGGATCTCGTGGCAGTCACGGCAGGCGCCGCCGCGGAGAAACGGCGCGCGCGCCCGGGCAAGCGCCGACTGCGCCGGGCCCGGTGACGCGAGGCCTGGCCCGGGAATGACGCGCGCGGCACCGGCAACGGCCGGGCGCGGAACGGGGGGCGGGCGCGTGCCCAGCATCAGCGCGACCACCTTCTCCGGCTCCGCGTGGGGGAGGTTGACGACCCGACCGCTGGCGTCCGCGACGGCGAGACTGTGACAGGCGCCGCAATCCCGCTCCATCTCGATCGCCAGAAACCCGGTTCCGGACTCGTCTTGCCGGTGGCAGTCGCGGCAGCGGAGCGGCTTGCCATAATCGGCCAGACGCACGGCCATGCGCGCCACCGCATTCTGCGGCGAGAGATGCTGCGCATGGCTGAAGATGAGGCCATTCCGGTCTTCCGGCCGCCGGTCGAGCGAGACCCGGGGGGGGGGCGCCGCCCCCCCCCCGGCCCCGGCCCCCCCCCCCCCCCCGGCTCGGCGACAGGCGCAAGGGAGAACACATCATGGCTTCGCTCAGCACATCTTTCGGCGGTTTCTTCGAACGCTCGATCAACCAGATGAACAATCTGCGCGCGCAGATTGATCGCC
>JBKBXK010000030.1:0-14436 GCA_046314095.1 Thermaurantiacus sp.
AAATAGGGCACGCGGGTGCCATCCTTCGATGTGGCGAACCGCTGCGAAACCTCGATCCGGTCGGACTCGAAAAAGGCCGGAGCCGACGCGAGCATCCGGGGATCGCTGCCGCCACGCGCCATCATCAGCCGAGAGGGCTCGCTGAAGCCCTGCACGTTGAAGTAGAGCGTATCTTCGGGATCGGTCGCAACCAGGCTGATCGCGGAGTTTTCGGGGACCGCCACATCGGCCTGCTGCCAGCCGGCCTCGGTGCGGGTGAGCCGCATCAGGCGCCCGGCGACATTATCAAGCAGATTGAGATAGATGGCGCGGCCGGTTGCGGTGACGCCGGCGATTGCCTGGGTTTCGGATGGCGTGAAGACGCGCTCCACGGGCCCAAGCCGCCCGACATTGGGAACCGTGTAGGAGACGAGACTGCCCGCGGGAATGCCCTGAAAATCCGTTCGGAGGAGCGCGTAGGCGCGCGGGCCGGTGCCGTCGCCAATGTTGGCGATGAAGCGGAAATCGGCATCATCCGGAAGCGGCGACGGCGCCAGCGCAAAATCGTGCATCAGGTGGTGGATCTTGCCCGTCCAGAAGGTGATGCGCTGGTCGATCACATGGCGCCGGCCCTCGGCATCGCCGAAGGCTGCAACCCAGGCGCCCATGTCGGTCTCGGCGGCGGTCAGCAGCAGTCGGCTGTTTTCAAACGGCGTGCCGCGCTCCCAAAGCCGCACCTCGCGCGCGTATCCGGAGGTTGTTTCCGGCCCGGCAGCGGTTGCAACGAGGAGTCGCCGGTCATCGAGCCAGGCCGCAGTCTGCTTGGCCTCGGACAGGAAAAAGCCACCTTCGCCTTCAGGAACGAAGCGTCCCGCACGGGTATCGAACTCGCGGATCTCGCTTGCATCCTTGCCGCCCACGGAAAGGCCGACGAGGCACCGATCAAAGGCTTCCGGAAGGCACACCGCACCCGTCCAGCCAGACCATTGCCAGTTCCGCTGCTCGGCGGCCTCGAGCGCGTCCATGGAGAGGAGCGTCGTCCATTCCGGCCTGCCTGCATCGAAGGCCGCGCGCGGAGAGGCCCGCCAGACGCCGCGGATATTGTCGGCGTCGCGCCAGAAGTTGAACACCCGGTCGCGCGAGACGCCAGAAGGCGAAGCGCCGGTGGGATAGGCGATGCGGCGCGGATCCTGCAGAATCTCCTCTGCCCGGCGGCGCCAGTCTGCGAAGCCGGGCGTGGATTCGAGTTCGGGCAGATATTGCGCATTCTGCGCGCGGACCCAGTCGAGGGCCTTTTCGCCCTCGATTTCCTCGAGCCAGAGATGCGGATCGGCTGCCTCGGCGGTGGCGGGAACGGCGGAGGCAAGCATGAGCGCGGCCAGGACTTTCTTCATGGCGATATCTGCTAGCGGCAAAGGCGGGGACAGGGAATGCCCTTCGCTGCCAGCCAGCAAGAGTCACGCCGCCTTCGTCCAGCTGCCATCGGGTTGCCTCAGTTCCCGATGGTGCTCCTGAGCCCGATGTCCCGGAAGGTGCCGCTGATGTTTACTGCGAACGCGTCGTCACCGATCTGGGTGGCGCTGAAACGGTAGGTGCCGCTCACCTCGTCTCCGCTGCGGGTTATGGCGATCTCCCCGGGTTCGGCGACGGTAAAGAAGCTGTTGGCGTCGTTCTCGCGGTGAATATAGGCGACCCCGGGAGCCTCGTCCTGGCCGTTCAGGAAGGTGAGGCTGTCGACCAGCGGGAATGTGCCGCCCTGCTGCCCGGGATTGAGATAGAGCGTCACCGTGCCGCGCGGGGCGCCGCCCGCGCCGTCGAAGAACTGGATGGAGTAGTAGAGCGGCGAGTCGTCTGTGACCGTGCCGTCGTCGGTGAGGCCGGCGACGGTTACGCGCACCTGGCCGGCATCATAGCTTCGCGCGCCGCTGACGCTGAAGCTCTGCCCGGCGCGCGCGCCGCCGACTTCTTCCTCGCTCAGGGACAGGCGCGGAGCAGATACGCCATTCTCGGCGTTTCCCTGAGGCGCACCGCCGCCACAGGCGGCCAACAGGCCAGCCGCGCCGAGGCACAGGATCCGGAACGATGAATGCATTGCCATGGCCCTCCCCTTTGTTGCCGAAAGGAAATAGGCCAAAGATGCGTCCGGTTCATGACAGGCTGCGCGCCGCACGCGCCCGACGGAGTCTCTCAGCTCAATCTCCGGTGACGGGCGGGTTGGTCTGGGCGGGCGTGAGATCGGTTGCAGCGCCGCTCGCGATTGCCAGCATACGGTTCAGTGGCAGCAGCGCGCGCAGGCGCAGATCCTCGTCGATCTCGATGCGCGGCTCGAGATCCCTGAGGGCGAGGTAGAGCTTCTCCATGGTGTTGAGCGCCATGTAGGGGCACATGTTGCACGAACATTTGCCGTCGGCGCCGGGCGCTCCGATGAACTGCTTGCCGGGGGCAGCCTTTTCCATCTGGTGGATGATGTGCGGCTCGGTGGCGACGATGATCGTCTCCGACGGCGAGGCAAGCGCGAACTTCAGGATCGCCGAGGTGGATCCCACGAAATCGGCATGTTCGAGAATATGCGCCGGGCATTCCGGATGCGCGGCAACGGGGGCTTCCGGGTGCAGCGCCTTCAGCTTCAGAAGCTCGGTTTCGGAAAAGGCCTCGTGGACGATGCAGGTGCCATCCCACAGCAGCATGTCGCGCCCGGTGCGGCGGGCCAGCCAGGCGCCCAGATGCTTGTCGGGCGCGAAGAGGATCTTCTGGGTGGGCGGAAGGGCGTTGATGATCGTCTCCGCGCTGCTGGAGGTGACGATGATGTCAGAGAGGCCTTTCACCGCCGCCGAGCAGTTGATGTAGGTGAGCGAGAGATGATCGGGATGGGCGCGACGGAAGGCGGCGAACTCTTCGGGTGGGCAACTGTCTTCCAAGGAGCAGCCGGCGTCCATGTCTGGCAGGATGACGACCTTCTGGGGCGAGAGAATCTTCGCGGTTTCGGCCATGAAGCGCACGCCGCAGAAGGCAATCACGTCCGCATCGGTTTCGGCAGCCTTGCGCGAAAGCTCGAGGCTGTCGCCGACGAAATCGGCAATGTCCTGGATGTCGGGCGTCTGGTAATAGTGGGCAAGGATGATCGCATTGCGCTCGCTCCGAAGGCGCGCGATCTCGGCCCCGAGATCGAGGCCGCGCAACGATTCCCGTTCGGCCAGTCTTGCGTCCATCGGCGGTCCTCCTAAGCGGGACATAGGGACGAGCAGCGAGGAACGGAAGATGAGCGAGATGGACGTGGCGCTGGCGCATATCGCCGAGGCCGAGCAGCGGGCCGCCGAGGTGGAGGGCCTGGCAAGCGAAGTGGTTGCGCGACCGGTGACGCGGGTGGGCGTGATCGGGGCCGGCACCATGGGTGGCGGCATCGCAATGAACTTCCTGAATGTCGGCATCCCCGTCACCATCGTCGAGCGCGAGCAGGCGGCGCTTGACCGGGGGCTGAAGGTAATCCGCGGCAACTACGAGCGCTCGGCCAGCCGGGGGAAGATTTCCGCCGAGGATGTGGAGACGCGCATGGCGCTGCTGACGCCATCGCTCGCCATGGAAGACCTCCGCGAAGCCGACCTGATCATCGAGGCCGTGTTCGAGAACATGGAGCTGAAGAAGGACATCTTCCGCAGGCTGGACGAAATCGCGAAGCCGGGTGCGGTGCTTGCCACCAACACCAGCTATTTGAACGTGGACGAGATCGCGTCCACAACCCGGCGGCCCGAAGATGTGCTGGGCATGCACTATTTCTCGCCGGCGAACGTGATGAAGCTCTTGGAAGTCGTGCGCGGGCAGCGGACGGCGCCCGATGTTCTGAAAACGGCGATGGACGTGGGCGTGAGGACCGGCAAGGTGCCCGTGGTCTCTGGCGTGTGCGACGGCTTCATCGGCAACCGCATGCTCTCCAAGCGGCAGGAGGCGGCCAATGCGCTGCTGCTGGAAGGCGCGATGCCCTGGGACGTGGACCGGGCGCTCACCGACTTCGGCTTCCCCATGGGGCCGTTCCAGATGGCCGATCTTGCAGGGCTCGACATCGGCTGGAGCCGAGAGACGTCGAAGGGTGAGACGCTGCGCGATCGGCTGTGCGAAATGGACCGGCGCGGCCAGAAGACAGGCGCGGGCTTCTATGACTATGGGCCGGACCGAAGTCGGACGCCGTCGCCCATCGTCGAGCAGCTGGTGCGGGACCATGTGGCCGAGAAGGGTGGAACGATCCGCGAACACAGCCAGGACGAGATCCGCGACCGGCTGCTGACCCCGATGGTCGACGAGGGCCGGAAGATCCTTGCAGAAGGCATCGCACAGCGGCCGGGCGATATCGATGTGGTGTGGGTGAACGGCTATGGCTGGCCGCGGGCAACCGGAGGCATCATGTGGTGGGCAGGAGTGCGATGACGCGTCAGACCTGTTCGATCGGTGCCATGATCCGGCGGACGAAGGCGGCGCGCTCCTCCGCGAGTTGCGCCTCTGCCTCGGGTGGCAGCCGATAATCGTCTGACCAGGGGCTGCGCGCCACCGTCACCTCGTGGGCGGCCCAATATTCGAGCGCGGCAAGGCGCGCGCGCGTGACCCACTGTTCCTGCGCGAGATCGAGGAACATGGCCATGAGCGTATCGATCGCCGGGTCGTCGAAGAAGCGCGGCCTCGGGCCGCGGGCCCGTTCCGGAAGGCTCATTTCCACGCCCCCCACACATACCAGCGGATTCCGTCGGCAAGCCGCCCGAGCGTATCGGAGCCGATGGCGCCCCCCTCGCGCGCGGCGGCCCGGACGGCATCCTCGCCATGGAAGCCGAGCGAGGGGATCGCTGCTTCGAGAAAATTCTCCGACGCGAAGCCGGCAGCACCCGCTTCCTCGCGGGGCACGAGATCGCGATAGCCCTTGTAGAATGGCTCGGCGTTGAAATGGCTGTCCCAGTCCAGATAGAAGCCATCATAGGCGGTCAGCATCTCGTTGGGCGGAAGCTCATAGTGCAGCATCAGGCCGCCCGGCCGCAGGAGGCGGTGCGCCTCGCCAATCACCGCGCGGATATCAGCCACCGGCAACTCGTGCAGGAACATCGACGAGAAGACGAGATCCTGGCTGGCATCGGGCAGCGGAACCGCGGTTGCATCGGCCTGCAGGAAATGGGCCGTCAGCCCGAGCGACTGGGCCCGGGCGTGGGCATAGCGAAGACAGGGCGCGGAGACGTCGAGGCCGGTCACGCGCGCATCGGGAAAGGTCCGCGCCCACGGCAGGGTCTGGTGCCCGACCGAGCAGCCGAGATCGAGGATGTCGGCGGGTCGGAAATCGGGGAAGCGCGCGGCAAGCCACAGCGTGATCGAGCGGCCGATGTCGTCGAGCGTTTCGCCCATCAGGCCGAAGGAGAAGACGGAAAGGCCGTTTTCGTAGAGCGCCCCGGCGGCGAGATCCTGCTCGCCGTCCTCGTGCACATAGCTGCCCGGCATCAGGTGGACGTCGATGTCTGACACATTGGCGGGGATGGCGAGGCCGGGGTTGAGGCTGAGCGTGCCCAACGCCCGCGCGCGATCGGCGGCAAGCGTTGCAGCGCGCGCCGAAAGCTCCTCGCCCTGCCGGTCAACCGTGGCGCGGACGCTGGCCCAGACCATCTCCTGCGCCTTGACGCGCGCAGCGGAATAGAAACGGAAGTAGGGTTCGGGGCGCATCGCCTCAAGCACGTCCGGCCCGGTGGCGCCGGCAGGCAGGCCGGGCGCCACCGCCTGTTCATATCGTGCCTTCATGCTTGCCGCCATGTCATTCAGAACATGGGCGCGCAGGGTGGAAACGAAATCCTGAGCGGCGGCCTCTCCGGGGCTTGGCGCGAGGGCGAGATCATGGGTGACATAGCGGGTCATGAAAGCTCCTTTGAGCGCTACCCTAGCCCAGTGGGGGCGAAGCCCAAGCCCTCGGAAGCGGGAGCCAGACGGGCAGACATAAAGACTTAAAGAAACTTGCAAGTGATGCCTGCGAGAGCTATGCCATGGCCTCTGTCCAGAAAGGAGCAGCCCCCTTGGCCACCCAGCCCCAGACCGGTTTCACCGACTATTCCGTTGCCGACATCGCTCTTGCCGACTGGGGGCGGCGCGAGATCGCCATCGCCGAAACCGAGATGCCCGGCCTCATGGCGCTGCGCGCCGAATATGGCGAGGCACAGCCGCTGAAGGGCGCGCGGATCGCCGGGTGCCTGCATATGACCATTCAGACGGCGGTGCTCATCGAGACGCTGACAGCGCTGGGCGCCGAAGTGCGATGGGCGAGCTGCAACATCTATTCGACACAGGACCATGCCGCCGCCGCCATCGCTGCGACGGGCGTGCCGGTGTTCGCGCACAAGGGTGAGACGCTGGAGGAGTATTGGCAGTTCGTCGATGACATCTTTCAGTGGGGCGGCGAGACGGCGAACATGATCCTCGATGATGGTGGCGACGCCACAATGTACATCCTGAAGGGCGCCGCGCTGGAGGCGGGAACGCCGCTTCCCACGCCGACCAACGAGGAAGAGGAGTATTTCTACGCCCAGATCGAAACCCGTGCGAAGGCGACGCCGGGATTTTTCCTGAAGACCCGTGCGAACATCCGCGGCGTTTCCGAGGAGACGACAACCGGCGTGCACCGGCTCTACGAGATTGCCGGGAAAGGCCACCTGCCCTTCCCCGCCATCAATGTGAACGACAGCGTTACCAAGTCGAAGTTTGACAATCTTTACGGCTGCAAGGAATCGCTGGTCGATGGCATCCGCCGCGCGACCGACGTGATGCTGGCCGGGAAGGTAGCCGTGATCGCCGGCTTCGGCGACGTGGGCAAGGGCTCGGCGGCCTCCCTGAGGAACGGTGGGGCGCGCGTGCTGGTGACCGAGATCGACCCCATCTGTGCGCTGCAGGCGGCGATGGAGGGGTATCAGGTTGTCACCATGGAAGAGGCGGCACCGGTTGCCGACATCTTCGTGACCGCAACCGGAAATGTGGATGTGATCACCGTCGACCACATGCGGGCGATGAAAGACCGGGCGATTGTTGCCAACATCGGCCACTTCGACAGCGAGATCCAGATCGACGCACTGAAGAACATGCGGTGGCACGAGGTGAAGCCTCAGGTGGACGAGGTGGAGTTCCCCGACGGCAAGCGGATCATCGTGCTTGCCAAGGGCCGGCTGGTGAACCTCGGCTGCGCAACCGGCCACCCGAGCTTCGTGATGTCCGCCTCGTTCACCAACCAGGTGCTGGCGCAGATCGAACTGTGGACCAACGCGGACCAGTATGAAAATCGCGTCTATGTGCTGCCCAAGCATCTCGACGAGAAGGTGGCCGCGCTGCACCTCGACAAGCTCGGCGTGAAGCTGACGCAGATGACCGAGAAGCAGGCGGCCTATATCGGCATTCCCGACAAGGGGCCGTTCAAGCCGGAGCACTACCGCTACTGAGCGCGGGGAGCGACCTCGACGAAACCGGGCTGGCAGCGCTGGGCGCGCGGCTGGCCGCAGAGTTGCGCGTGGGCGATATCGTGGCGCTTTCGGGCGATCTTGGCGCAGGCAAGACAACGCTTGCCCGCGCGATGCTGATGGCGCTTGGCCACGAAGGCGATGTGCCGAGCCCGACCTTCGGGCTGGTGCAGCCCTATCCACATCTGTCGCCACCTGTTTGGCATGTCGATCTCTATCGGCTGGAGGGACCCGCCGAGGCCGAGGCGCTGGGGCTGGATGACGCGCTGGAGACAGCGGCCTTGCTCGTCGAATGGCCGGAACGGCTGGGCGGAAGGCTGTGGCCGGAGGCGCTGCAACTGCGCATCGAAGGCGCCGGCGAGGCCCGCCGCTCCTTGACATGGGTGGTGCCCGCGGCATGGAAGGGGCGATGGCCGCCAGAGCCCGAGGCGGCAGACGGAAGCCGGAACACGCGCCCCTCGTGACTGCCCCTATCCCCGCCCAGGCCCATCCGTTTCTGGCCCGCCACGGTTGGGCGGATGCCGAGGTGCGCCCGCTTGCCGGAGATGCCTCGTTCCGCCGCTACTTCCGGGTTGCCGGGGTGCGCGGAACGGCCGTGCTGATGGATTCCCCGCCCGACCTCGAGGATCCGCGCCCGTTCGTTTCGGTGGCCGAGTTCCTGTGTGCGGAAGGGTTCTCGGCACCCCGGCTGCTGGCAGCGGAAGTGGAACGCGGCCTGCTTCTGATCGAGGATTTCGGCGATTCGCTGGTCGGCCCCCTTCTGGCGCGGCGGCCGGAGCTGGAAACCGACATCTATTCCGCCGCAATCGATCTCCTTGCCGAGTTGCAGGTGCGGCCGGTGCCGGCCGGGCTTGCGCCCTATGACCGGGCCGAACTGGTCCGCGAGGTGCAGGTGTTCGCAGACTGGTATGCACGCGCCGCCGGGCTCACGGTGAATGCCGAGGCGTATCTCGCAGCGTGGGACGAGGCGTGGGGCGAGGTGCTTGCCGAGACCGCAGCGCGACCGGTTCTGACATTGCGCGATTATCATGCCGATAATCTGATGCTTCTCGAGGGGCGCCCGGGGACGAGGCGACTGGGCCTTCTGGATTTCCAGGACGCGCTGGCGGGCCACCCGGCCTATGATCTCGTCTCGCTGTTGCAGGATGCGCGCAGGCACGTCTCTCCGCAACTGGAAGAGGCAATGCTAGCGCGTTTCGCAGCCGCGGCCGGCGTCGCGGACTCGGCAGCCTTCCGCGCACGCTACGAGGTGCTGGGCGCGCAGCGAAATGTGAAGATACTTGGCGTGTTCGTGCGCCTTCGCGACCGCGACGGGCGGACGGGTTATGTGGAGCGGCTGCCGCTCGTGTGGCACTATCTCGAGCGGAACTTCGCCCATTCCAGCCTTGCGCCGGTGAAGGCCTGGTTCGACGCGCATGTTCCCGAGGACCGGAGGTCGGCCTGGTGCTCGTGACGGCGGAGCGCATGCCGGCGGACCGTGCGGAGGCGGCCGATGCAACGCCTGCCGCCATGGTGCTTGCGGCCGGACTTGGTCGACGGATGCGGCCTCTGACCGCCACCCGGCCGAAGCCGCTGGTGCGAGTGAAAGGGCGCACCCTTCTGGATCGCGCGCTGGACACGCTGAAACGCGGCGGCGTTCGCGACGCGGTGGTGAATGTTCACTACATGGCCGACCGGGTGGAGGCGCATCTTGCAGCGCGCGATTGCGGTCTTGCCGTTTCGGTTTCCGATGAGCGATCGCTGCTGTTGGAGACTGGTGGCGGCATCCTGAAAGCCTTGCCGCTTATTCCCACAGACCCGTTTCTTGCCATCAACTCCGACAATATCTGGGTCGATGGGCCGATCCCGGCCGTTCGCCTGCTGACGGCGCGCTGGGACGCCTCAACGATGGATGCGTTGTTGCTGATGGTGCCGCTGGCCCGCGCCAACAATCATCACGGGCGCGGGGACTTCCATATGGACCCGGCCGGACAGCTGGTGCGCCGGCGACCGGGACGCATTGCGCCGTTCGTCTTCACCGGTCTGCAGATGCTGTCCAAGCAGCTGTTCGCCGGCGAGGCCGAGCGGCCCTTTTCGATGAACCTGCTGTGGGACCGGGCCGCCGCTTCCGGGCGGCTGTACGGGGTGGTGCACCAGGGGCTCTGGTTCGACGTGGGGACGGCTGCGGCAGTGCCCGCAACCGAAGCCCTGCTCGAGCAGCTCTAGGAGGGTGAGCAGGCGCCGGCTGCCCCTGTTTGCAGTGCCAGCCGGCGTGCAGTTTGCGCCCGCGCTCGCCAACTGGCTGCGGAAGCAGGCGCCCGCACCGGAGGTGCTGGCCCGGCATCTGCTGATCCTTCCCAGCCGTCGTGCGGTCACCGCGATGACCGAGGCGTTCCTCGCGGGCGACGGGGCACTGCTGCTGCCGCGGATGGTGCCGGTGGGCGATATCGAGGAAGCCGGCGCGCTCGATCTGGCGCTGGCCGGACATCGCGGCGAGGCCATGCTCGCCCCGCCGATGGGCCGGCTGGCGCGCCGGTTGCGCCTGGCAGCTATCCTTGAAGGGGCGCGCCACGCCCAGGGCAGCCGCGCGCTTGCCCTTGCTGGCGAACTGGTGCGTGTGCTGGACACGCTGGCCGTGGAGCAGGTGCCGTTGACCCGGCTGCGTGACGCCGGCGAGACCCTTGGCGCGGCACATTGGCAGCGCAACCGGGCGATACTGGCGCTGGTGGCCGAAGCCTGGGAGGGCATCGCCGCCCAATCCGGTCTTTCGGACCCGGTGCTGCGGCGCGAGCAGGAGCTGGCGCTCCTGGCCAGCCATTGGCGCGAAAACCGGCCGGAGGAAGCCGTGACCGTCGCCGGCTTCGCGGCCGCACCGCCGGCGGTGCGGACGCTGATGCAGGCGGCGCTGGATCTGCCGGCAGGACAGCTGGTCCTCGCGACGTTCGACCCCGGCATGCGCGAGGCGGACTGGGACGCGCTGTGCGGAGCGGAGGGCTCCGGGCGCGGGCGGGTGGCATCGGCCATGCACCCGCAGAAGGGCATCGCGCAGATACTGGAGGCCTGTGGCGCAACGCCGGACGATGTGCGGCTGCTGGACGGCGCCTGCCACCCTGCCCCGCCCCGGCTGCGGCTGGTGGCGCACGGCGTTGCGCCTGCCGATCTTCCGGCGAGGGCTGTCGCGGCCGGGGACGGTGCCGATGGCCTGCGCCTTGTGGAGGCGGGAACGCGCCACGAGGAGGCTGTGGCGATTGCGCTGGCCTTGCGCGAGGCACTGGAAACGCCGGGGCGAACGGCTGCACTGGTGACGCCGGATCGCGGGCTGGCACGACGGGTGGCCGGGCAGTTGCGTCGGTTCGGTATCGAGATTGGTGACAGTGCCGGCGTGCCGCTGGCGCTGACCACTCCCGGGCGGATGCTTATGGCGCTCGTGGAGACGGCTGCGACCGAGTTCGCGCCCGTGCCGCTGGTGTCGCTGCTGCGCAATCCGCTGCTGACGGATTGTCGGGACGGTGCGGAGGCTGCCGCCTGGCGGGACGGGAGCATCGCGCTGGATCTGGTGCTGCGCGGGACGCGGCCAGCGCCCGGCCTGGGCGGAGTGGCAGCCAGGATCCGGGCGGCTCGCGACAAGCAGCTGGAAAGCTGGTGGAGCGCGCACGCAGCGCCGCTGCTCGCACCTCTCGAGGGGCTGTTCGCAGCCGGCGCAGCGCCGCTGGGCCAGTTTATGGACGCGCTGCGCGGTGCGGCCACGGCGCTTGCCGGGGAGCGGCTGTGGACAGGCGCCGAGGGCCAGGCGCTCGCTGCCCTTTTCGCGGAAGCGGCCGACGCGACAATCGCGGTGCGGGCGCGTGATGCCGGCGCGATCATGGCGCTGATGCTGGAGGGCGCGAGCGTCCGGCTGCCGTTTCGCCAGCATCCGCGGCTTGCGATCCTCGGGCTGCTGGAGGCACGGCTGCAGGGCGCCGATCTCTTGATCCTTGGCGGGCTGAACGAGGGCAGCTGGCCGGGCACTTTGCCGCCCGACCCTTGGCTTGCGCCCGACCTTCGCAGGCAGCTTGGGCTGCCCGCCGCCGAAGCACGCATTGGCGCCCAGGCGCAGGATTTCCTGGCGCTCGCCGGCCATGCGGGCGAGGTGCTGCTGACCCGCGCGAAGCGGGGCGAGGCAGGGCCGGAGGCGGCGTCGCGCTTTCTCCTGAAGCTGAAGGTTGCTGCCGGCGGAGCGCTGGCGCATGACACGCGGCTGTTGAAGCTGGCGCGCGGGCTCGACCGGCCTGCGGAGGTGATGCCGGCGAAGCGCCCCGCCCCCCGTCCGCCCGCGCGTGCGCGACCGAACAGGCTTTCAGCAAGCGCCGCGGACATGCTGGTGGCCGACCCGTTCAGCTTCTGGGCCAGGCAGATCCTGAAGGTGGAGCCGCTGGAGCTGCTCGATTCTGACCCGACGGCAGCCGATCGCGGCACGGCCGTGCACAATATCCTGGAACGCTGGCTCGGCCGAGGGGACGATCGGCGGGCGGCGATGGAGGCCGAACTGGAGGCCATCGGCGGCGGGCCGGCCGCGGAGCTGCTGTGGCGCCCGCGGGTCGAGCGGATGCTGGACTGGGCAGAGGAGCAGCTGGCCCGCGACCAGGCCGAGGGCTGGACCCCGGTTGCCTTCGAGAAGCAGGGGTTAATCGACCTTGGCGGCGTGCAGCTTTCCGGCCGGGCGGACCGGATCGACGCGCGCGACGGGGTGCTGCGCATCATCGATTACAAGACCGGCGGCGCGCCCACAAAGAAACAGGTGGAAGATGGCATGGCGCTCCAGCTGCCGGCACTGGCGATGCTGGCCGAAGCGGGCGCCTTCCAGGACGTTGCCGCCGGGAAGGCGGAGGTGCTGCTGGCCTATGCCATGCTGCGCGGGAGCGCAGGCACCCCCGGCGAGATGAAGGGGCATCGGTGGCAGTGGAACCGGGCCGAGGCGGAGAAGAACCTGCGGGAGAGCATTGGCCGCTACTTGGTGGGTGATGCGCCCTTTCCGGCCAAAGCGCATCCGCTCTACGCCGAACGCTATCGCAGTTTCGACCAACTGGCCCGGCTTGCCGAATGGTTTGGGCGCGAGAGCGGCGCACGCCATGGCTGAGGCCGTCTCCGTCAATCCGGAAAGCGCACGGCACGAGGCCTCGGACCCGGGCGTACATGCCTGGGTCTCGGCCTCGGCCGGGTCTGGCAAGACGACCATCCTGACCGACCGGGTGCTCCGCCTCTTGGTGCGCGGCGTG
This sequence comes from Thermaurantiacus sp., assembly GCA_046314095.1. Lineage (GTDB taxonomy): Bacteria > Pseudomonadota > Alphaproteobacteria > Sphingomonadales > Sphingomonadaceae > Thermaurantiacus. The sequence goes on from JBKBXK010000030.1 coordinate 12,674, forward strand.
CCACCGGAGGAAATCCTTGCGCTCACCTTCACACGAACCGCTGCTGCAGAGATGCGCGAGCGGGTGCTTGGAACCCTGGAACGCTGGGCGGGACTGAACGACGCCGCGCTGATCGATGCGCTTCGGGAGCTGGAGCCGGGACATGGCCCGGCGCACAACCTGCTGGATCCGGCCACGGCACGCCGGCTGCACGCCCGGGTGCTCGACGCACCGGGGGGGCTGGGCATCTCGACCATCCACAGCTTTGCGCAGGGGCTGCTTTCTGCCTTTCCCCTGGAAGCCGGACTTGCACCGGGCGTGCGGCCGCTCGACGACCGGGAGATGGCGGAGCTTCGACGCCAGGCGCTTTCCGACCTGCTGGCACAGGCCGCGGCGGAGCCAGAAGGGGGCTTGCGAGCGGATCTGGCGCGAATTGCGTGCGAGGCCGGGCCTGCCAAGCTTGGCGAGCGGATGGGCGACCTGCTGAAGGCAGGGTTGGCCACGGACGCGCTTGGTGACGACAAGGCGCTGACGGCATGGCTGCGAGCGGCGCTTGGGCTGCCGGCCACCGGCACGCGCGAGGATGCGCTGGAAGCGGCGCTGGCACCGGGCGTGTTCGACGATGCCATCGTTGCCGAGGTCGCCCGCGCCCTCGATGCGCTGGGGACGGCCGCGAAACAGCGCGATGCAGCCATTCTGCGAGACTGGCTTGCCGGCGACGTGGCGGAGCGGCTGGAAGGCCTTGACGGCGCACGGGCAACCGTCCTCACCAAGGACCTCGAGCCGAAAGCCTTCGCGGCGAAGCATGCGGCGCTGGCATCGCCTGTGGAGCGTTTTGCCGAGGCGGTCATAGCCATCGAGGATATCGCGCGCGGCTTTGCGCTTTTGGAGCATGCCGGTGCGCATCTCCGCGTGGGGCGGACGCTCCACCGGCACTACCAGGCTGCGAAGGATGCACGCGGCGGGATCGACTATGACGACATGATCGCGATTTCGGCGGACCTGCTCGCCAGGCCGGAGGCGGCTGCGTTCACAGGCGAAATGCTCGACCGGCGGATCGCGCATGTGCTGGTGGACGAAGCCCAGGATACCAACGCCTTGCAATGGCGCATCATCCGGGCGCTTTCAGACGAATATTTTGCGGGCGAGGGGACGCGGGGGCCGGGCCAACGATCGCTGTTCGTGGTGGGGGATTACAAGCAGGCGATCTTCGGCTTCCAGGGCACCGATCCGAAGGTGTTCGAGGGCGAGCGGCAGCGGCTGGCGGCCGGAGGCCAACTGCGGGAAGTTCCGCTTGCCACCAACTTCCGCTCCGGGCCGGCGATCCTGAAAGTGGTGGACGCAGTGGCGGCGGCGCTCGGCCCGGAGGCCCTTGGGCTACCGCCGGGCGAAACGGTGCGCCATCTCGCCCACCGCAAGGATGCAGCGGGAAGCGTCTCCCTGTTCCCGGCCTGGCAGCCGCCGACCACAGCCGAGGCCGAGGATGGATCCGACGCGGGTGATCGGGATGCCGATGAGGTTGATGGCCTGCCGCGTGACCCGGCCTATGCCGCATTCCTTGCCGAGCGCATCCGGGCCTGGACAGCGCCCGGTGGCGCGGAGCGGCTGTGGCTTGCCCCGCGCGAGCGGGACAGACCGCGCGGCCGCTGGGCGCGGCCCGGCGATGTGCTGGTGCTCGTCCGTCAGCGGGGCGACCTGATGGCGGATCTTGTGGCAGCCTTGTTCGCTGCCGACGTGCCCGTTGCGGGCGTGGACCGGATGCTGCTTGCCGAGCCACTGGCGGT
>JBKBXK010000031.1:0-14270 GCA_046314095.1 Thermaurantiacus sp.
CGCTGCGGTCAGCGTGAAATTGTTCGTCGGCCGCATCGTCATCTCGAGCTCGAAGCCCTTGATCTCGGCCTTGCCCGCATTGTCGACAACCGAGGAGATCCCGGCCGCGCTCGGCGCCTGCACGGTGATCTGCACGTCGCGATAATCGGAATAGAAGGCCGCGAAGTTCACGAACAGCGTGCGCTCAAGGAATGCACCCTTGAAGCCGACTTCGTAGCTGTCGATCGTTTCCGGGCGATATCCGTCAACCGTGAACGGCGTGAAGATCGCGTCGCCGCGCATGTCGAAGCCGCCCGACTTGAAGCCCTTGCCGTAGCTCGCGTAGAAATTCAGGTCGCGGTTCGGCTGATACGAAAGCGCCAGGCGTGGAGTCAGCTTCTCGAAGCTGCGGCTGTTGGTATAGTCCGTGCGGACGAGGCCGGGCACGGCCGCCGGGTTGCCAAACAGGGGCGAGCGAATCCCGGTGAAATTCCGCCGGAACACCGTCCCCTCCTTGTCGTCCTTGGTCCACCGCAGACCGCCCGAAATCTTGAACTCGGGCGTGATGTCGAAGCTCATGTCGCCGAAGAAGGCGATCGATTCGGTGCGAACCGTGCCCGACGTCAGAATGGTGAGGGCGGCGCCGCCAAGCACGGTGTCGAATGCGCCCGACGCCCGGCCTTTCAGATAATAGCCGCCAAACACCGCCTGCCAGCGCTCCTGTTCCACGAGCAACTGCACTTCCTGGGTGAACTGCCAGTCGTCGTAGAAGGCAGGAATGTCGAGCACTGGTCCGGGCGTATTGTCAAAGTCGATGACGGTGTCCGTCCGCCCATCGCGGTAGGCCGAGATGGACTTCAGCGTCAGCGTATCGTTCAGGCGAAACTCGCCGGTCAGGCTGACTCCCTGGGTCACAACCTTGTTGTCGTCGCCGATGCCGGCGCGCGTGTCATAGGGGTCGGCCGGTGGAACGAAATCGGGCAGGCCTGCAAAGCCAATCAGGCGATGGCCGTGGCGGGGATTGCTGCGATCCTCGGTGCGATCCCCGGCCAGCCGGATGAACACGACACCCGAGTCATATTCGGCGGAGAGTCGGCCAGCGATCACATCGCGGTTGTAGTGGTCGGCACCGGTCGTCAGGTTCCGGCCGTACCCGTCGCGATTGTACCAGGCGATGCCGCCACCGATGGCGAAATTCTCGCCCAGCGGAATGGCAATGGTCCCGGTCAGGTCGATCTGGTTGTAGCTGCCATAGGAGCCGGTGACCCGCCCGGAAAGCTCGTTGCCCAGGCGCCGCGTCACATATTTGACGGCACCACCGATGGTGTTGCGCCCATAGAGCGTGCCTTGCGGGCCACGCAGGATCTCGATCCGCTCCACATCGAAGATGTCGAGCACGGCGCCCTGCGGACGGGCCACATAGACATCGTCAACATACAGGCCAACGCCCGGTTCGAAGCCCCACAGCGGATCCTGCTGGCCAACGCCGCGGATGAAGGCAATCAGGGTCGAGTTGGAACCGCGCGCAACCTGGATGGTGGTGTTCGGAGTCTTGAACTGAAGCGCCGTGATGTCTGGCGTTCCGCGCTGCTCCAGCGTCTCGCCGGTAAAGGCTGTCAGCGAGATCGGCACGTCGATCAGGCTCTCGGCCCGGCGCCGCGCTGTCACGATGATGTCGTCCGAGCGCCCTTCGGCATCGAGAAGCGCGGCATCCTGCGCAACGGCTGGCGCAGGCAACAGGAACGAAGTCGCGAGAAGGGCGCCGAGCGAAAGGCTGGCACACGTGCGGGTGGACATGGTTCGAAACTCCCGGAAACGAGCGGCCGGCTTCGTGCGGCCTGTTCTGCAGTCCTGCAGCACATACTGAAACCTGAATCAACTTTCAACTTGATTTCGGGAGAAGCTCGGGTTCAAGGAGCAGTGTGGCACATTCTCCACAGAACAAACCCGATGCCGGCGATGTGCCGACGGCGGCCGAGGCCGGCCCGCGCACGGCGCGCGGACGGCGTACCCGCCGCGCGCTTCTGGATGCCGCAGCACAGGAATTCGGTGCGCACGGCTTTCACGCGACGGGCATTTCCGACATCACCCGTGGCGCCGGCGTGGCGCTTGGCAGTTTCTACACCTACTTCCCGTCGAAGGAGGAAATCTTCCGCGCCGTGGTTTCGGATCTGTCCGCCCAGGTGCGCGATCATGTGGCCCCGGCGGTCCGCGCGGCGCCCGATGGCCTCGCAGCCGAGCGCGCGGCCCTTCAGAGTTTCCTTGCCTTCGTCCGCGAGAAGCAGCTTATCTACCGCATTATCGACGAGGCGGAGTTTGTCGCGCCCGACAGCTATCGGGAACATTATGCCTCAACCGTCGAGCGGATCACCCAGCGGTTGCAGGCCGCCGCCGAGCGTGGGGAGGTCCGCCCCGACGTCGGAGAGCTGGAGGCCTGGGCGCTGGTGGGCATGAATGTCTTTCTCGGCCTGCGCTACGGCGTCTGGGGCCAGGGCGAGCTGCCCGAGGACATTGCAACGGCAGCCAACCGTCTGATCGTCGAGGGGCTGAAGCCTGGCGCCGGCTGACGGCGCGATGCGGCAGACGCGCGCTGTTCAACCTTCGGGAAACATCGCCTAAGGCCGCTCGATGAGTGCCGCCCTCGTGCTTGCCGTCCACCAGTCCAACCCCGTGGTTGGCGATCTGGCCGGCAATGCCGATTCGATCCTTGGCGCCCGCGCGAACGAGGCCGCGGCAGACCTCTTGGTGACCCCCGAACTTTCGCTGATCGGCTATCCGCCGGAGGACCTGGTGCTGAAACCGGCACTGGCCGACGCGGCAAATCGCGAGCTTGAGCGGCTCGCGCAAGCAACAGCAGATGGTGGGCCGGCGCTTCTGGTTGGCACCGTGTGGCGCACCGAGGCCGGGCTGCACAATGCGATGGCATTGCTGGACGGCGGCCGGGTCGCTGCAGTCACGCGCAAGCACGAACTCCCCAACTACGGGCCGTTCGACGAGAAGCGCGTGTTCGTTCCCGGACCGCTCCCCGACCCGCTGGCCTTTCGCGGGCGTCTGCTTGGGGTGCCGATCTGCGAGGACATCTGGCGGCCGACTGTGGCCGGGCACCTCCGAAAGAACGGAGCCGAGGTTCTGATCGTTCCAAATGGCAGCCCCTATGAACTCGGCAAGGAACACCGGCGGCTGGAACTTGCCCGTGCCCGGGTGTCGGAAACCGGCCTGCCCCTCCTCTATGTCAATCGTGCCGGTGGCCAGGACGAGCTTGTGTTCGACGGCGGCAGCTTCGCAGTGGCTGCCGATGGTGCGCTGGCGCTCCGGATGGACGATTGGGACGAAGCGACCGCAAGTGTCCGGGTTGCCGGCGGCGAAGTTTCCGGCGGCAGCCTCGCGACGCCAGACACGGAGGAAGAGGAAATCTGGCACGCGATGCTGGTCGGCCTTCGTGATTATGTGAACCGCAACCGCTTCCCGGGCGTCGTTCTCGGCCTTTCCGGCGGCATCGACAGCGCCGTGTCGGCAGCGGTTGCTGTCGATGCGCTGGGGCCCGATCGGGTGTGGTGCCTGATGATGCCCAGCCGGTACACGAGCCGGGAAAGTCTCGACGATGCAGAGATCTGCGCGCGAATGCTGGGGGTGCGGCTGGATTCCATCGGCATCGAGCCGGCTGTCGATGCATTCGGCAACATGCTGGCCGGCGTGTTCGAAGGCCGTGGCCCCGACATTGCCGAGGAGAATATCCAGTCGCGCATCCGCATGGTCACTGTCATGGCGGTCTCCAACAAGTTCGGGCACATGCCGCTCACCACCGGCAACAAGTCCGAAATGTCGGTTGGCTATGCGACAATCTATGGTGACATGGCTGGAGGCTATTCCGTCCTGAAGGATCTCTACAAGACCATGGTGTTCCGCCTCGCCCGCTGGCGCAATGCGCATCGCCCGCGCCTCGGGCTTGGCCCCGCCGGGCCGGTAATGCCAGACCGGGTCATCACAAGGCCGCCGACGGCAGAGTTGCGGGCGGACCAGAAAGACGAGGACTCGCTTCCGCCCTATGAGCGGCTCGATGCAATACTTGAGGGGCTTGTCGACCACGAGAATTCTGCCGCCGACCTCATTGCCGCGGGCCATGATCCGGCAGAGGTCGCCCGCATCGAGCGCCTGCTCTATGTGGCCGAATACAAAAGGCGGCAGGCACCCCCGGGGGTCAAGATCTCTGCCCGCAGCTTCGGGCGGGACAGGCGCTATCCGATTACCAATGCATTCCGGACGGTCTGAGCCGGCACGGCGTTGAACCACGGCCGAGACGGCCTATGTCCACATCAGGGAAAGCACAGGAGGATCCCATGGCAACGGCTGCACGGAAGTCGCGCGCACCTGATCATGCAGACGAGATGGAGGCGATGCTGCGCCGGCAGCGACTTGCCTTCCAGGCGGAGCTTCCGGTCAGCCTTGAGACCCGGCGGGACCGTCTGGACCGTGCAATTGCCTGCGTGCTGGCCTTCAAGGACCGGTTCGTCGATGCGCTTTCAGAGGATTTCGGCCATCGCTCGCGCGAGCAATCGCTGATGACAGACATCATGGCATCGGTGAAGCCGCTGAAACATGCGCGGAAGAACGTCGCACGCTGGATGCAGCCGGAGCGCCGTCCGCTCGAGGCACCGCTCGGCCTTCTTGGTGCCAAGGCCAGGATCGAATGGCAGCCGAAGGGCGTGGTGGGCATCATCTCGCCCTGGAACTTCCCGGTCAATCTCACGTTCGCGCCTCTGGCAGGCGTGCTCGCCGCCGGTAACCGGGCGATGATCAAGCCATCGGAGTTCACGCCGGCCACGTCCGACCTTCTGAAAGAGGCGCTTGCCGCCCATTTTGATGAAAGCGAGATTGCTGTCTTCACCGGCGGGCCGGAGGTCGGCAAGGCGTTTTCGGAACTCGCCTTCGACCACTTGATCTTCACCGGCGCGACATCGATCGGGCGGCATGTGATGACAGCGGCAGCGAAGAATCTCGTGCCTGTCACACTGGAGCTCGGCGGCAAGTCACCCACCATTGTCAGCCGTTCAGCGGATGTTCTGATGGCGACCGAGCGGGTAACGCTGGGCAAGCTGATGAATGCAGGCCAGATATGCCTTGCGCCTGATTATCTCCTGGTTCCTCGCGAGGCGGAGCATGCAGTCATCGCCGGCCTGCAGATCGCGACAGCAAAGCTTTACCCGACAATGCTCTCCAATGACGACTACACCAGCGTCATCAACAACCGGCACCGGGAGCGCCTGCAGGGTCTCATCGACGACGCCGCCGAGAAAGGCGCTGAAATCGTTGAAGTGAATCCGGCCAACGAGGATTTTGCAAAGCAGAACATCAACAAGATGCCGCTCACGATCGTGCGCCACCCGAGCGACGATATGAAGGTCATGCAGGAAGAGATTTTCGGGCCCGTCCTACCTATCAAGACTTACGACAAGGTCGAGGACGCAGTTGACTATGTGAACAGCAAAGACCGACCGCTCGGTCTATACTGGTTTGGCGAGGACGAGAAAGAGGCGCGAATGGTTCTTGACCGCACCATATCGGGCGGTGTTACCCTGAACGACGTCGTGTTTCACGTTTCGGCCGAGGATTTGCCGTTCGGCGGCATCGGCCCGTCGGGGATGGGCGTCTATCATGGCGAGGACGGCTTTCGCACCTTCAGCCATGGCAAGGCGATCTACAAGCAGCCGCGGATCGACATCGCAGGGCTTGCCGGTTTCAAGCCGCCCTATGGAAAGACGACCGAGGCAACGCTTGCGCGCGAGTTGAAGGGCTAACAACGGGCCGTTGATTTTGCCGCCACGCGTGGCAAGGCAAAGGCCATGCCCCGCGCACGAATCTTCCAGCACGGCACCTCGGCAACCCAGTCGGGTCGTCGCGGCGCGGAGCAATGGGTGCTCGAGTTCGAGCCTCGCGAAGCCAAGCGCCCGGATCCACTGATGGGCTGGGCGGGAAGCGGCGATACGCGGCAGCAGGTCCGCCTCAGCTTCTCCACCCGCGAGGCCGCCATCGCCTACGCTGAGCGCAACGGGATTGATGCCGAGGTGCTTGGCCCGCGGCCGCACCGCCTGATCCTGCAAAGCTATGCGGAGAACTTTCGGTAGGGCATTCACATACTGTCCGGGGACACACCGGCGGATACATGCGGGCGCTAACCAGTCGAGACTGCGGAGGCCCGGAGATTCCTGCAGCCGGGATTCCCGAAACCCACGCCATGCCCTAAGGCGGGCAAGGGCGCCCGTAGCTCAGCTGGATAGAGCACCCGCCTTCTAAGCGGGATGTCGCAGGTTCGACTCCTGCCGGGCGCGCCACGGCGCTGGAACGCGTCCACGGCTTGGAGCCAACAGTGGGTCCAGCGGGCGTAGCCTGTTGCACGGCCGCGCGTGCGCTGGGCGGTGCTGACGCGAGCCGGCACGACAAGCCAAGTCCGCACGCGCGCGGATTCTGACTTGCGATGACGTGCGTCGCGAAAACCCTGCCGCGTGGCCACGGTTCCCCAGATGCCGTCGGACACCCTATCCGCAATTCCCGCGGCGGCGCATGGGAAATCGATCTCCTCTGCCTTTCAGCCACCACGTTGGGGCACCGTTTTTCAGTTAGCGGCCTCAGAGGACACCTCTGCAGCCAGGATTTCGCCGATGCCTGCGGACGACAGCAGGCAGTCGCGATGAAGTCCCTCCAGCTGTCACGACTTCACTTGAAGGCCACGGCTGCGCTATGCCGCGTTCGCTCCATCCATTGCGATTGGCCGGATGGGCAAAGTTTTCGCGGAGAGTGGATGTCCTACCTGGGTGAACATCGGAATGTGAACCGCAAGAGCCGCGACATGAAGACTGTCGCGCTCTTTGCGCTTGCCACCCTGTGGCTGCTTGCCGAGGCGGCAAGGCATCTGCCGCTTCTGCCGGGAGACTGGCGCGGAGGTGCCGCCATGGTTGAGGCGGCTCCTGGATTTCTTGCGCCGCTCATGCTGCTGCTGGTCGGATGGATCCTGGTCGATCTGCTAACCGTATCGGCTGCAACAGCGGCGCCGTCCGACCACACCGCTCCAACCGCCGATGGGCCGGATAGCGGCTTCGACGAGGCCGCGGATGCGATCGAGTCAGCCGCGCAGAAGGCGGCGCAGATCCAGGCCGACATGGCAGAACAGGCAAGGGCGATGAAAGCCGCCGCGACCAGGCTCGACCGCGCGGGCGTCGCGGCCCTCGAAGGGGGAACTTCCATCGGTACGGCGCTGGCGAACCTCGAGGAACGGCTCCCGCCGCTCCTGAAGTCTGCCGACGAGGCCGAAAAGGCGTTGGCGGAAGCAGCTGTTTCGTTGGAGGGCCAGATCGTCACCTTCGGCGATTCGCTCCATGCCATGCGGGAACAGTCGGCAAATGTTGCCAACGAGGGCATGCAGGCCATCGAGAGACTGCGGTCCACCCTTGCGCAGTTGGACGAGGCGTCCGGCCACACCACGCAACTGGTTGCCAATCGTGCCTACGCGCTCGACGGCGCGGTCACCGGCGTTCTCGAGCGCTCGGTCGTGGTGCTCGACAATATCCGTGAATCCCTGCTCGCGCAGGGACGTGCCATCGAGGTTTCGGTCCGCGAGGCGCGGCAGGAACTGGAGGCCTGCGGGCAGCAGAGCGCGGCCGAAATCGCCAACCGGATGGATGGGCTGGTCGAACGTGCCAGGGCGCTGGAGGCAGTCCTGCAGGCCAATGAGGAGCGCGCAAGGACCCTTACCACCGAGATGGACGGCTGGATGGCCCGTGCCGAATCGCGGCTGGAGCGGCTTCGCGCCGACGCATCCGCCGAAATGGAGGGCCTGAAGACAGGTCTTCTGGAAACGCAGGATGACGCTGAAACCACCATCGGGCGGATCGCACAAGCGCAGACGGCGGCGACCGAACTTCAGGGGCTCACAGCCACGTTCGCGCCGACCATGGATAGCTTCAAGAGCGCAGTGGATGCCCAGCTGCCCGAGGTTGGCGAATCTTTGGGTCGCGTCGGCGAACTTTCGGACCATGTGCGCGCACGCGTCGAGCAGCTGGCTGCCAGCGTCGAAGCCTGTGCGGGACTGCTCGAAGCGCTGTCGAAGGCGCGGGCGGAGGAGCAAGGGAAGTTCGACGCGCTGGTCGCCCGCTTCATGGCCGCGAACGTCCGGTAAGCCGGAAGCGACAGACGCACTAGCCCGGGAAAAGCCCCATCCGCCAAGCCCAAAATCCAGCGCCACAGGCGATTGCAACCGCATAGGGAAGCGGCGCATCTCGGCGCAGAACCTGCGGAAGACTCATCGGGTCGGTCGCGCGCCTGTGGAGGCCTGACCGAACCGTCATCATGACCACGGCGAGAAGGCCGCCGGCGATGGCGATGACAGCCAGAAGCAGCGGAAGACCTTGAAGCCCAGGCAGAGGCGCAAGCGCCACCAGGAGCTTGATATCGCCCCCGCCCATCCAGCCGCGGGCGAACAGAAAGAGGCCGATTGCCAGCATTGTGCCAAAGGCGGCGACGGGCGACCAGATGCCGGGCCCGGGCGTCGCAATCCAGTAGGCTGAGACAATTGCGAGAAGAGCTATCGGAAGCGTATCCGGAATCTCCATCGTCACCAGATCGAAGACTGCAGCAACGACAAGGATCAACACTGCCGCAACCAGCAGCATCTCGGCAATCGTCACCGCGAGCGGCTCCGCTGCCCCGCGGCAAGCGCGGCAAGATTGGCGTCGGCGATCGCACTCGCCTCTCCACCGGCATCGCGGGCCCGGCTGAAATAGGCAGCGGCGATGGCGTCGTCTCCGCGCGCCATGGCGGCAAAGCCGAGAAGATTATAGTCCCGTGCCCGCTCTTCTGGCCGACCCTTTCCAAGCGCCTCGGCGTAGCGTCCCTGCAAGGCAATCGCGAGCTGCAGGTTGCGCCGGATCCGCGGCGAGTCCGGCGAGAGGGCGGCAGCCACCTCCAGGTCGGCTTGTGCGTCGGCATATTGTTTGCGGAGGAGCCGGGAATAACCGCGGTTGTTGCGCGCACTTGCCGAATCCGGAGCAAGCGAGACGGCCGTGTCGTGACTGTGGGCAGCCATCTTCCAGTCGCGTTCGCGGTCCGCTGCCACGCCGCGCACCATCCACGCCCGGGCGTTGGCGCCGTCGATCGCAATCGCGCGATCCGCCTCGGTGGCGGCAAGTGCAGCGTTCCCTTCGGAAAGCGCAATATGTGCGAGCAGCACGTGCGCATATGCTTTGACCTCGGTGTCGAGGAGCGCCGACAGCGCAGCCCGGGCAGCTTGCGGATCGGCAACCATCTGCAGTTCGGCGGCGCGAACCCGAAGCTCGGGCGGGTCGCCGGCAAGCGCACGCGCATTCTCCAGCAGTTGCTGTGCCTGCGCATCTCGCCCTTCCGCGATCGCTGCGTCGATGAAGCCGAGCAGCGCTGGAGGCGTTGTCTCAGCCGCTCCTGCTCCAGAACCCATCAACACGAGGAGGGCCACTGCGACTGCCGAACGCCGCCGACAGCCGGCGCGATCCGGTGCAGTGGCGAGCATCTTCCGGTGCCGAAGCTGCAACAGCGGCCGGGGCCCAGCTAAACGAATTGGGCGGGCGCAACCGCTTCGGAGAGGGCGTCGAGGCCCTGCAGGCCGCCATCGACAGCATGGCGCCGTTGGTGGGACATGCGGACTGGCGCAAGGGCAAGGAGATCCGGCTCACCATCACGCCCGTCGTTGACCGGTGGCGCGCGTCGCCGGCCCAAGGCATCGACCCCTCGACCCTGCATCCGCTCTGCAAAGGCATTCAGGCGGGGATCATCGCTCTGGAACGGGGCCTCGAACCGCCTGTGTGCCGGGCCAATATCACGCGGGGTATCGACGAAAACCATCGGAAGGGCGTCTTCTCGCCGCCGCGGCTGTGGGGAGAGGACATGGGCAAGCGGATGCAGCAGCGCTTCCCGCTGCACCGCAGGTTCGGCCCGGCGTGCAGGGAATCCCGGCATATCCGACTGTCGCCCCGGCGTCGCAACCATCACGGTCGCGTTCGGCCGGTCGGGCACCGGCCGGGGCTCAGGGGCAATCGCTTGCTCGGATGCCGGTCCTTCCTCCTCGGCCGGGTCGTCTGCCTTTGCTTCAAGGGCCGCGAGGCGAGCCGCCTCTTCGCGTGCGGCAGCGCGTTCATCGGCATCGGTCCATACCGGCACATGGGCCAACCTTGTCGGTTCCTCAGGACCGGGCGTCGCATCAGCAAGTCGCCACTCGCCCGAACCGATCCGGACAAGGTCCATCACAGGCGGCTGTGTGGGCGCACGCGGGAGCGGCTCCGCATCGCCTGTGGGCACCGCAATGGCTTGCCGCAGGGAGTCAGGCTCACGCCCCTTGGATGGCGGAAGCGCAAGCGGCACGGCAGGACCGGCCTGGTGCACCGCCTCTGCAGAAGACCGTCCACCGTCATGCCGGGCAGGCTCGGCAGCAGCCTCTACGTGATGCTGTCCCGAGTCGACGGCTCGCGCCGCCACCAGCCGGGCGCGCTCGTCGGGCGATTGCCGTGCCTGCGGCGCCGCTTCCGGCCGGGGCCCCGGTCCGCCCGCCTGCATCTCCGGGCTGATGGGCCGTTGGCCGCCGTCCATCCGGCCCAGCAGGGCCAGGCTACTTGCGCGAACTGCACCGTTCGCAAGGCTCGCCGCCTTGCGCAACATCGGGAGCGCCCGATCATGATTGCCTTGCAGATACATCGAAAGGCCGAAGTTGTGCAGCGTTTCGGGCGAGTTCGGGTCGAGCGCCAAAGCCGTTTCATACTGCGGACGCGAGAGGTCGAACCTGCCAACGCGATCAAGCGCGACCCCAAGCCCGTTCAGGGCATCAATCGACCCCGGATTGTCGCGCAGCGCCGCACGGAACAACTCCATGGCCCGGAGCGCGTTCCCGCTCTGAAGCTGTGCCCGGCCCGCTGCATAGGCAACCTCGGCCCGCTGCAGCGCTTCGGAAGGCTCCGACAGGCCGCCGGCCGGCGGAACAGGCGCAACAGCAGCCGCCGCACCGGGGCCGAAAACCCACAACGCCAGGGCCGAGAGCGTAAAGGGTGCCTTGTGCCGGATGCTCACGGCCGGTCCTCGAACATGACATTCTTGATGTTGATAACTGCCGGAAGAGTGACGACCGCGATCATGGTCGGAAGCATGAACAGAACCAGCGGGATCGAGAGAAGGACGGGCAGCCGATAGGCCTTCTCCTCGGCGCGCATCCGCCGCGCCTCGCGCATTTCGCTGGCATAAACGCGCAACGTCTTGCCGATGCTTGCGCCCAGCGCATCCGACTGGATGACGAGCGTGGCGAATGCCTGGAGTTCGGCAACGCCGCTGCGCCGCGCCATGTTGTTGAGCGCATCCGCGCGCCCCCGGCCGGCCCGAAGTTCAAGCGACACGCGCGCGAAAAGCTCCGCCAGCCGCGGGTGGACGGTGGTAATCTCCTTGCCGACGCGGGCAAACCCGGCATCAAGGCCCAGCCCGGATTCCACGCACACCAGCATCAGGTCGAGCGCATCTGGGAAACCGTTGACAATCTCCGTATGGCGCTGGGCTGCCCGCCTGCTGACAAAGAGGTTCGGCAGATAGAGACCGGCGAGTGCGCTGAGCGCAAAGACCACATAGAAGTTGAACAGCGACAGTTGCACGCCGCCCAGCCACAGCAGCAGCAGAACAAGCGCCGGCAAAGCCAGAGTGAGCACCAGCCGGATGAGGACAAACGCGCGCGGCGCCCATGGTTCGGCATAGCCGGCAAGGGCGAGACGCTCGGCAAGGACCGAGCCCTTGCTGTCTTCCAGCGAAAGGCCGCGGCGCTCGATCTCCGCAATCGTGCGCGCCCAGAGCGACCCGCTGAGATCGTTTCTGAGCGTTTGCTGGCGCGGCATTCCGGCCGAAGCGGTCGGCGTGGTCGAAACCCGGCCCTGGAAGTCGATGCGGCGCCCGAACATCTGGCTCAATGCGAACGCGCCAAGGCCCAACGCTGCCAGGGCCAGCAGGATGACGAGAAGAAGCGCTACGGACTGTGACACGGGGGCCTCAGACGCGCACGTCGACCATGCGACGAATCATGAGAACACCGGCGAGATAGAGGAGAAACACGAGCGAAAGTCCCGGGAGGAACCAGGGATCATCCGCGACATCGAGAAAGAAATTCGGCGCGACCAGGAAGATGCCAACGAATGTGAGGACCGGCAGCACCGAGAGGACAACTGCGGTCATGCGCCCCTCGCTGGAAAGCGCCCGCACTTTCAGCTTCATCGAATGACGCTCGCGGATAACCTGGGCGAGACCTTCGAGAATCTCCGCGAGATTGCCCCCGGTCTCGGACTGGATGGCAACGCTCACCACGAACATCTGCACATCGGGCGATTGCACGCGGTCTGCGAAATTCTGCAATGCGTCCCGCAGATCGAAGCCGTAGTTCACCTCCGCAATCACTTGCGCGAACTCGCGGGCGATGGGGTCCGGCATTTCGGCAACCAGCAACTCGAACGACCGGCTGACCGGATGCCCGGCTCTCAGACCGCGCACGAATATGTCGAGCGCCAGCGGAAACTGTCGCTCGAGAAGCTTGATCCGGCGATCAGCCTGTCTTTCGATGAAGACCAGCGGGAGCCCGACGCTGAGCGTGAACGATACCACAACCACCATGAGCAGCACCGCCGGCGACGCCAGTCGGTCCGCAAAGCCCAACAGCACCGGAAGCACCACCATCGCAAGGATGAAACCGGCAGCCATGGCCAGCAGCAGACGCTGCGGAGACATCTTTATGTCTGCCTGCGACAGCTTGCGCGCAAGCCACGTCGTTATGCCTGCAAACGGTCCCGACCCCCGCGTCTCCCGGCGATAGAGCTGCGCCTCGATCTCCTCCTCCATCGCCCCGGCCGACAGGCGTCGCACGCGCTGGGATGCGCGGTTCTTCGGGGCCTGGACATCGCGCCACCAGATCCAGACACCCTCAACCAGCAGCACCACGCCGACGAAGAGCAGCGCCAGCAGCAGGATGGGCGTTTCGGGAATGGTCACTCGGCAGCCTCGTGGTGCCGATAGGGATCGAACAGATGCGCCGGCAGCGTAATGCCGCGCGCCGTCACATGCTCCATGAAGTGCGGGCGAATTCCCATGGGCACGAACTCGCCGAGCACATTGCCATCAGCATCGATGCCCCGCCGCTCGAACTTGAACAGCTCCTGCATCAGGATCGTATCCCCCTCCATGCCGCTGATCTCGGAGATCGAGGTGAGGCGCCGCCGCCCATCGCTGAGGCGTTCCAGCTGCAGCACCACGTGGATGGCAGACGCGATCTGCGCCCGTGCCGACTTCGAGGTGATGTCGATGCCGCTCATGCCAACCATCTGCTCGACCCGCGCGAGCGCGTCGCGAGGCGAGTTGGCGTGGACCGTCGTCATCGAGCCTTCATGGCCAGTGTTCATCGCCTGCAGCATGTCGAACGCCTCGCCGGCACGAACTTCGCCAACGATGATCCGATCCGGGCGCATCCGCAGCGAGTTTTTCACCAGCTCGCGCTGCGGAACCTCGCCCTTGCCCTCGATGTTCGGTGGCCGTGTCTCCAGCCGCACGACATGGCGCTGCTGAAGCTGCAGTTCCGCGGAATCCTCGATGGTCACGATCCGCTCATTGGCCCCGATCGACGCCGACATCGCATTCAGCATGGTCGTCTTGCCGGAACCCGTTCCGCCCGAAATCAGCACATTGCGCTTGCCCTTCACAATGGCGCGCAACACCTCGGCCGCAGAAGGCGTGATCGAACCGAGCTCGACCAGCCGCTCCATATTGATGGGAATCTTGGCAAATTTCCGTATGGAAAGGATCGGCCCGTCAACCGCCAAAGGGGGAATGATGGCGTTGATCCGGCTGCCATCGGGCAGGCGTGCGTCGACCATCGGCGCGGATTCGTCGACCCGCCGGCCGACCGCACCGACGATTTTCTGGATGATGCGCAGCAGGTGACGATTGTCCGCGAAGCGGGCGCGCGTTTCCTCGATCCGGCCGTGCCGCTCCACAAACACCATTCCGGCCGTGTTGACCATGATGTCGGAAATGCTCGGATCCTTCAGGAGCGGCTCAAGAGGCCCCAGGCCCAGCAGCTCGTCGAGGATATCCTCCACCAGCAGCTTGCGCTCCGCCAGATTCAGCGGGTGATTGATCTCCCGCAGCATGTCCTGGACAATCTCACCCACGTCGCGGCCCACCTGCTCGCGGGTCATGGTGTCCAGTGCCGAGAGATTGATCCGGTCGAGCAGTTTCTGGTGCAGGTCCACCTTCAG